>JAJQEL010000035.1 GCA_021201655.1 Erysipelotrichaceae bacterium
GAATAGCAAATCATTTTAATTATTTAAATTGTCTACTTGACAAAATCACTTCAATATTTCGTTTTTTAGGCCTTTTATAACTTATCAAAAAACCGATACAAAAACATATAATTGCACTAATCAAATAAAAGATAGCTGTTGTTTCTTGATATATGATTCCTGTTAATAGTGGTAATATCATAAGAATACCTTCTATTTCCAGCATTTTACCCAAAGTGTAAAAGATCATTCTTCTATTCATAATAACCATCCTCGAAAATATCATTTAACTTATTTAATATAATATCATAAGCTATAATAATAACACGATCACCAATTTCTAAAGTATCCTGACCTTTAGGAATAATTAATTTATAATCACGTAGAATACCACCAATAAGAATATTCTTTTTTGTATGAATTTCACTTAATGGTTTACCTATATATTTCGTGTGTTCATTAACCATAAATTCCAATGCTTCAACTTGTTCATTAACAATTTTATGTAAAGTAATAACCGAAGATTTTTCATCTAAACTTAATTTTGATCTAAGATAACCAATAATTTGTGAAGCAACTATGGATTTAGGATCAATAATATTATCAACATCCAAGCGATCAATAAAACTAGTAGCATTAATATGATTTACCTTAGCGATAGATTTTTTTACACCCAAAGTTTTAGCTAATAAGCCAAGAATAATATTTTGTTCATCCATCCCCGTTAAAGTCACAATAGCATCGCTTAATTGAACTCCTTCTTCTAACAAGACTTCTTTATCACTGCCATCGCCTTCGATAACGATACTATAAGGAATCTTCTGAGATAATTCGATACATCTTTGATGATTATTTTCAATAATCTTTGTCTTTATACCTAAAATAGCTAACTGTTTCGTTAGATAATAAGTAATCTTACTGCCACCAATGATGGAAACATTCTTTATCTTTTCGCTCATAAAACCTGTATCTAAGCAAAATCTTGTTAGATCTTTATGTAGTCCTGTTACATAAATATGATCACCTTTTTTAAGAATAAATGAACCATCAGGAATAAAAACTTCTTCCTCACGACATACAGCGCATATTAATACATTGGCTTTTGTAACTTTGGATAATTGGCTTAAAGCTACATTATTAAGCTTGATTTTTTTATCAATTTTAAGTTCTATTAATTCTACTTTTCCCTTTACAAACGTATCAATTTTTGCAGCTGGTGGAAACATAATCATACGAGTTATTTCTTCAGCGGCTGCTTGCTCAGGATTAACAATCATTGAAAAGCCTAATTCTTCACGAATATATGATTGCTGAGATGAATAATCGGGATTTCTTACACGAGCAATAACACTCTTAGCACCTTCTTTATGAGCAATAAGTCCTGAAAGAATATTAAGCTCATCAGATGTTGTAACAGAAATAACCGCATCTGCTCTTTCTACTTCTGCACTTTGCAGAATATCAAAGTTTGCACCATTACCACAAATACCCATAACATCATAAATATTAACGACACTATCAACTTTTTGCGGATTGGTATCAATGACCACTACATCATGACCTTCATCTGCTAAATACTTTGTAAGCAATTGTCCAACTTTACCTAAACCTATAATAATAATATACACGCTTTCACTCCTCACCTAAAAGTATCTTTTCTGCACAAATTATACCATCTACTGCTGAAGACATAATACCTCCAGCATACCCAGCTCCTTCACCTATCGGATGAACACCTCTAATAGATGATTGATAATGTTCATCCCTGACAATTCTTACTGGTGAACTACTACGGGTTTCTACTCCTGTAAGAATTGTTGAATCATCAATAAATCCAGGCATCTTCTGATTCATTTTTATTAAACCTTCTTTTAAGCTTTCGTTAATATATTCAGGAAACAACGCATTCAGATCCGCTTCCCTGACACCTGGCAAATAACTAGGCTTTACATTCGTTAATGGTTTATTTTCACCATATATATAATTCACAGCCAATTGGATAGGTGCCTGATAATTTCCACCACCAAGCACAAAAGCCTGTTTCTCTATTTTTCTTTGAAATGCAATCCCAGCTAAAACATCATCACTACCAAAATCATCAGGTGTAATACTCACTAATATCGCACTATTCGCATTTTCTAAATCCCTACTATGATAACTCATGCCATTAATACATATAGTATTTTCTTCATTCATCGAAGGAACAACCTGTCCTCCAGGACACATGCAAAAAGTATAGACTCCTCTTCCATTACTTGTTTTTACTGCTAATTTATAGTTGGCAGCAGGAAGATATTCTGATTGACGACCATGATATTGAATATCATTAATCTTTGATTGTAATTGTTCAATACGTACTCCTAACGAAAATGGTTTAGGTTTCATGATTAAATGCTTAGATAACATTTCATAAGTATCTCTGGCACTATGACCAATTGCTAAAACAAGATCATCACAAAATAAAGAATTCAGCTGATCATGTTGCTTTATCCAAACTTCAATATCACTTTTACTTTTTTTAAAATTGATAAACTGGGTTTCAAACATAAATGTTACGCCCATATTTTCCATGGCTTGACGCATATTGACAATCACTTCACGTAGATAATCAGTTCCAATATGTGCTTTAGCATTATAAAGAATATCTGTGGGCGCTCCATATTGAACAAAAGTTTCTAATATATAGGCAATACGTTCATTTTTAACATTTGTTGTAAGCTTTCCATCTGAAAATGTTCCAGCTCCACCCTCGCCAAAGGCAATATTACTTTCAGTATTTAAAATATGAAGTTTCATTAATGCATTCACATCTTTAATTCTTTCGTCAACCTTCTTGCCTCTTTCAACCATTGTTACTTTATTACCACTTTTAGCAAGCACATAACCACAAAACAAACCAGCAGGCCCTGTTCCAACAATAATGACATTTTTATCATTAGCTGGTAAATAAGTATAATGATAAGGTTCGACCTTTAATACATTTTTATGATATTTAAGAAAATCATCTTCATCATCTACTGTAAAATCATAACTATTCACATAATAGATTATTTTTCTTCTAGTATCAATGGATTGCTTAATCAACTTTATACTTTTAATTTCTTTTTCACGAATATTTAAATGTTGTGATAAGACCTTCTGATGATTAATATTGGATAGTCTTACCTTGACATTATGTATTCTTAACATGCTTATTCCTTTCTATTGCTTTACAGACATGCATTGCACTAGACAAAGCAAAATGTAAGTTATAACCGCCACACATACCTGCGACATTTAATATTTCTCCAACTGCATAGATATGAGGATATTTCACGAGCTCTAAATCATCATTCACTTCTTTTAGGGATAAACCGCCTTTCATAACTTGAGCTGTTTCATAATTTCTTAATCCTGCAATATCCAATCTAAAATCTTTTAATAAATTGATGTCATTTATACCTTCATTTTCCAACAATTGGGATATCTTAACAGGCAAAAGTCCATCATAGACATGATTATATGCTTTATTTTTTTGAAGTTCAATATATTCATGTAATTTTTTATTATCTTTTTCAGGGAAAAAATCAATGGATAATTGATAATGATGTCCTGGTAAAACATATGCAGATAATTGCATCACCGCAATAC
This sequence comes from Erysipelotrichaceae bacterium, assembly GCA_021201655.1. Taxonomy (GTDB): domain Bacteria; phylum Bacillota_I; class Bacilli_A; order Erysipelotrichales; family Coprobacillaceae; genus JAJQDJ01. Next base: position 3,610 of record JAJQEL010000035.1, read on the forward strand.
CACTAACACCATAATCTGTAAATAATAGTTCACCTTGCTCTTTACTTATTATTTGATTATTCTCTAAGAGTGTAAAAGTCCCTTTTACTCTTACCCCCTTTAATGATTTATAAACAGGTTTGGTATACATTTGAGTTAATGAAGGAGATGGTTCTATCACTTTAAGATGTAATTTTTTTAAAATCTCATATCGTGATTGATTAACTCCCGAAAGCTTACCAGCTTCACTTCCCATAGCTAATATGACATCATCATAATGATATATCTGTTTATTTGTTTTTATGATATGCGAATCAATAGCTAAGACTTCCTGTTCATAAATAAATTACACACCTAATTCTAAAGCTCTATTCATAAATATTCTTTTAACACTTTGCGCCTGTTCACTATGAGGATAGATAAGTTTTCCTAAATTTGTCGTCATAAGTCCTAATTCTTTCATAGCTTGATGAATATCAAAATCATGAATAATCATATTAACAAGTCCTTGATTATCACTTTGATAATATTGAATATCCATATCCTCATTAGATAAATTGCAGCGACCATTACCTGTGGCAAGAAGTTTTTTTAACGCTGTAGCATTTTGTTCAAGAACAATCACTTCATAATATTTCTGTTTCAACAATATTGATAAATAAACACCTGATACACCAGCTCCAACAATCACAATCTTACTCATCTTAACCTCCATAAATATATCACATTATAACTGAAATCAACATGAATGAAAAGAGAAAAAGAAAGGCATATTCATTATAAATCAACCAACATTGATATTTTCATTTCAAGAATTTTATCATATCAATTATTTCTTGTTGAAAAAGATTGAAAATATGTTTATAATATCAAAGTAATTGTAAAAAGGAGGAGTTATTCATGGGTAGAGCACATGAAGTGCGTAAAGTTGCAATGGCAAAAACTGCAGCTAAGAAAGCCAAATTATATTCACGTTACGGTAAGGAAATTTATTTAGCTGCGAAAGCAGGTGGTCCTGAACCGGATGGTAACTTAGCTTTAAGACGTTTAATTGAAAAAGCCAAAAAGGAACAAGTTCCAGCTGATGTTATTAAACGTGCTATAGATAAAGTCAAAAGTGGCGCGACTGAAAATTACGAACCAATTCAATTTGAAGGTTTTGGTCCAGGTAATTCAACATTAATCGTTAAATGCTTAACGGATAATATTAATCGTACAATTTCACAAGTTCGTCCAGCATTTACAAAAGCAAAGTCTAAATTAGGTGCTGAAGGTTCAGTTGCATATTTATATGATATTGAAAGTACTGTTATTTTTGGCGGTATGGATGAAGAAGAAGCATTGGATGCTTTAATTATGGCAGATGTAGAACCAAAAGATCTTATTACAATGGATGATGGTAAAATTAAGGTTATTGGTGAACCTACTGATCTTAATAAAATTAAAACAGCTATTGAAGAAGTAAAACCAGATGTGGAATTTGATGTAGATGAAATCACAACAACACCTCAAAGCACGGTAGAACTTGAAGGTGATGATATGATGTTATTTGAAAGATTAATGGGATTATTAGATGAATGTGATGATGTCGATCAAGTATTCCATAATGTATCAAATTATGATGATGGTGAAGAGGAATAACATGGCAAACATGTTATTTTTTTATGAAAGTTACACATTTATACCATAGTGGCTGTTTGATTGAATTAGAACATCATCAATTACTCTTTGATTATTATCAAGGCGACTTAAATATTAATACAGATAAACCACTTTATGTATTTGTCAGTCATAGTCACTATGATCATTACAGTTCAAAAATATTTAAAATAAAGCATAACAACATTCATTATATCTTATCAGATGATATAAAAGATAAACATCAAGCATTATATGTCAAAGCACATCAAACATATCAAAAAGATGATATTAAAATAAGCGCTTTATTATCAACAGATTTGGGTGTTGCATATATTGTCGAAGTAGAGAATAAAGTTATTTATTTTGCAGGTGATCTGCATTGGTGGCACTGGGACGATGAACCAGTTGAAGATAACGAATGGCAGCGTATAACTTATCAAAAAGAAATTGATAATATCAATAAAAATATTGATTTAGCTTGTATTGTCGTAGATAAAAGACAGGAAAATGATTATATTTTGGGTTTACAGTATTTCATGGAAAAAGTTCATAGTCGTTATATTTTACCTATTCATTATTTTGGAAATTACACCATTAGCAATGATTTAAAAAAAGAACATCTTAACAATCCTTATCAAGCAAAAATTCTATATGTAAACCATAAAAACCAAATATTTGACATATAAAAAATCTTAGCAATTGCTAAGATTTTTATATTGTAGTTAAAATAACTGACTAGACATTTATAAATTTATTTTTGAAAATCTCACAAAACATGTTCATCAAATATGCATCTATAAAATATGATTTCCTATTCTACTATTTTTGTGGAACTATCTCAAACCAGTAATCGTCAGGATCATGAATGAAATATAATCCCATTGCTTCATTTTCATAGCATATACAACCCATTTTTTCATGAAGAGTATGAGCTTCATCATAATCATCTACATGAAAACAAATATGTGATTCATTTTCTCCTAACTCATACGCCTGACTATGATCTTTTAACCAAGTCAATTCTAAACGAAATGGCGTAACACCATCGCCTAAATAAGTCAATATAAAACTACCATCACTAGCTTCTTTTTGACTCAAAACTTCTAATCCCAATGCTTCTTTATAAAACTTCACACTTCTTTCAATATCTGTAATATTAATATTACAATGATTAAATACTGCTTTCATATAAGCCTCCTCATTTAAAGTATAACAAATCACTATCTTCTATTCAATTGAATTTCGTGTAAAGATTTTGTCAATTTAGCACTTATTCAGTTAAAGTGCTAAATGTTCACATTCAGTTCACATATATGATTATAATAAACATTGTTAGCAATCCAAAGAGTTGAGTGCTAAATTAAAAGGAGGAAAATAATAATGTTAAAACCATTACATGATTATGTTATTTTAAAAAAGGAAAAAGCAGAAAATAAAACTGCTAGTGGAATTATCTTGACTACTCCAAAAGAACAAGCTAGTAATCAAGCAACTGTTGTGTCTGTTGGTCCAAAATGTGATGAACAATTACAGCCTGGAACAACTGTTATTTTTAAAGAATATTCAGGAACTAAGTTTAAAGATGAAAATGAAGATGAATATATGATCTTACAAGAAGAAGATATCTTAGCTATCGTAGAAATGGAGGCTTAATAATATGAGTAAAGAGATTCGTTTTTCAAAAGATGTTAGAGATGCCATGTTAGATGGTGTCAATACTTTAGCAGATGCTGTTAAGGTAACTATTGGTCCTAAAGGACGTAATGTTGTATTGGATAAAGGTTATGGTTCACCATTGATTACTAATGATGGTGTTAGTATTGCAAAAGAAATTGAATTAGAAGATGCCTTTGAAAATATGGGTGCTAAATTAGTTTATGAAGTTGCAAATAAGACAAATGATGTTGCTGGTGATGGAACGACTACTGCTACTATTTTAGCACAAAGCATGATTCAAAATGGTTTAAAAGCAGTAGAAAAAGGTGCTAACCCTCAATTAGTAAGAGAAGGTATTGATTATGCTTCTAAGGAAGCTGCTAATTATATTTTAGATAAATCACATAAGGTAGAAACGAGTGCTGATATTAAATCAGTGGCTACTATTTCTTCTAGTGATTCTGAAATTGGTTCTTATATTGCTGAAGCTATGGAAAAAGTTGGTAGAGATGGTGTTATTACTGTTGAAGAATCTAATAGCTTTGATACTGAATTGGAAGTTGCTGAAGGTATGCAATATGATAAAGGTTATATTTCTCCATATATGGTATCAGATAGAGAAAAGATGACGATTGATATGGACGATCCATTAATCATGGTAACTGATCAAAAGATTAATAATACACAGGAAATCTTACCTATTCTAGAACAAGTTATGCAATCTCATAAACCATTATTAATTATTGCTGATGATTTAGAACAAGAAGCAACTTCTACAATCGTTGTTAATAAATTAAGAGGAACATTCAATGTTGTAGCTACTAAAGCTCCTGGTTTTGGTGATAACCAAAAAGATGTTTTACAAGATATCGCAACATTAACTAATGCAACATTCTATAGTAAAGATTTGAATATGGAATTAAAAGATATGCAAATGAGTGATTTAGGTACTTGCAAGAAAGTTCATATTACTAAAGATCATACAACGATGGTTGGTGGTGCAGGTGATGAAGCAGCAATCAAAGATCGTATCAATGAAATCTCTAAACAAATTGAAAATTCAACATCAGATTATGATAAGAAGAATTTAGCTGAAAGATTAGGTAAATTGAGTAATGGTGTTGCTGTTATTAAAGTTGGTGCAGCTACTGAATCAGAATTAAAAGAAAAGAAATTAAGAATTGAAGATGCCTTAAATGCTACTAAAGCCGCTGTTAGTGAAGGTATCGTCATGGGTGGTGGCGTAACATTAGTTAATGCTTATGTTGCCTTAAAAGATAATTTAAAATCAACAGATGTTGATAAACAAAAAGGTATTAAAGTAGTCTTAGATTCATTACTTACTCCAATGGGACAAATTGCTGAAAATGCTGGATATAATAGTGATGAAATCGTTGAACAACAAATGAAGGTTGAAGAAGGTAAAGGCTTTGATGCTAAAGAAGGAGTTTGGGTATCTATGTTTGATAAAGGTATCATTGATCCAACAAAAGTTACACGTAGTGCTTTATTGAACGCAGCTAGTATTTCTGCATTGTTCATTACAACTGAAGCTGGTGTGGCCCAAATTAAAGAAGATACACCTGCTCCTGCTGGTGCTGATATGGGCGGTATGTATTAAAATAAATAAAAGATATAAATGTTTAAAATCCCCTAAACATAAAAAATACGAGATTCTCTCGTATTTTTTATTATCTAATATAAGATTTTCTTTTCATAATAACTGGAGTACAAGTATCACCATAGAATTCAAAAGGTTTACCATTCACTTTTCCACCCATTTTCTCTAACATATGTACAGTTATATCTCGTGCTTCTAAATATATGGTATTAATATCTTGTGAAAAAAGATCTTCTAAAGCTCTTCTTATCATTTTGGTCGCTATACCTTTATTTCTCATACTAGATATAACAACTATTCTACCTACATGACATTCACCACTATCAAAATAAGCGCAAATAGTACCTACAATCACATCATCTTCTAATACATACCACCATTGTGGATGCAAATCACTCTCGATGTGAGTTAATGATTTTGGTATACCTTGTTCACTTTCAAAAATATCGCCTGATATATTTTCTAATAATGCAAATTCATCATGTTTGGCTTTCAATACATTCATTAAATCCTCCTAACTTTTGTACATGATTTTTATACTGCCATAAAATCATCATAATATAAATAGTCATGAATAACATAGCGATTACCAATACTGCATTAACATATTCATTGATAAAAGATATATATTCATTCAAATAGATAGTACTTGATAAAATAGAATAACTTAAACAAATAGTATAAACAATCACATGTATATTTTTAGCAACCATAAGCTTATGATAATCAAAAGTTTGATCTATTTTCATAATATTTTCAATATTAGTTAATAATTGATAATCAAAATAAATAGTTAATCCGTAACTTTTCATATTTTAGGTATTATATTCAGGGAATATCGACCTAATTTT
>JAJQEL010000057.1 GCA_021201655.1 Erysipelotrichaceae bacterium
ATTCTCTAAAGTGAACAAAATAAATAATTAAAAGTTCACTAAGGAGGATCATATCATCTTTTCATTTCAAGCAATAATACCATATTTTAATATATTTTACCATATTTTTTTAAATTTTGTGATTGTAGTTGTTAAGTTGTTAAGACTGATCAGTATTTCTATTAATCATGTAAATATTTTCATCATTTTGCATTAATATTGTTAAAAACAAGTGTGATTTGTGCTGAAAATAATCATGAATTAAAAATAAGTATGATAACCAAAACAACTTTGATTACCCTATATTTTATATTATTTGTTCATCTTTTAATCTGTTAATTAGCCTTTCAGTATTTTTTCCATCATGATATTCGACTAACTTACTGTATCTTTCAAAATAAAAGTTCGATTGTGAATTAATATAATTTTCATCTATTACTCTTTTAAGTTCTTCATTATTCATACATACATCTCCAAAAACATTAGAACGATTTAACATCAATTTTGTACTAGGTCCATAATGTTCTAAACATTCATCCAACTCTTCCCAATAGAAAATAACGTTGCATCCACGATAAAAAGCATCATAAGCTATTGAAGAATAATCTGTAATTAACAGTTTAGTTTCTCGTAATATTTCATCATATTTCACATCAAATCGCATATATTCTTTTAATTCAAAATCATTATTTTGAGCAGCATGATAAAATAAAGGATGTGGTAAGATAATTAATTTACTCTTATAATTATCAGGAATAGAATTGTAAATTCTTACTAGAATCTTATAATAATTACAAGTTTTAAAATCGTTTAATGCTTCATTGTATTCCCATGGTCTCCACGTAAGCATTATAACAATTTTATCTGCAATATCATACCAAATATTTCTATCAAACTTAGGTAAACCACATACTATAACTTGACTTTCGTCATGATTACCAAATTCTATAAAATGATTAGCTTCAGCAACAGATGATGTGACAACACGATATTTTCCTTTTTGATGAATGCTTCTAGGTTTGAAAAAAGTTCTAGATTCAGAATCAAGTGAAATCATGTACATAACACCATGTTGTAAAAAAACATAATCAATATCAGGAGATGACTCTTTCTTTAATACATAAGAATTATTGCATCTTAGCTCAAGTGCATGAATTAAGGCTTCAGTACCTATAAATGTTTGACAAATAAAGAAATATAAATAATGTTTAAAAGTATATTTATATATTATATTCTTTTTATATTTTTTATTAATTTGTGAAATACCTGAATAATTTTTATCTAAAATAAAATATGCATTATTATACTTATGATCTATTAAATATTCATATACTACCGAGCCACTCTCTTCATATTTTGAAGAATCTTTCTCAAATAATAGAATAATTCTTTTCTTTTTAAATAATTTAGATATATAATATGCTATATTTAATTTTAAATTTTCAAATTTTGAATCAGTTACATTATGATTTCTTACAGTCAAATAAACTGAATTACCTTTTGTTTTTCTAAAATAGCAACATATTTCATCATTAATATTAATAATTCTAGAATGAGAAAGATGCTTTTCAAAAAGACGAAAAGAGTATCTGATTAATTTTTCAAATCCGAGACCATTCTCATCAATATATTTTATTAACAATTTATTCTGCAATGGTAAAGATAAAATTTCATCTTTATCAATTGTTATTTTAATTTTAAATAATTTTAAATACTTCGAAAAGGGTATTTTTCTTACAGTACTTACCTCGTTTTCTAATAATTGATTGTCCAAATAAAAATTAATATCTTCAAAATCAAAATTAACTACAGAGTTAGAAATTAGCCACATTGCATATTCTATTTCATTATTATTTACTTTAGTTTTTGAACAAAGTCGCAAAAAGGCAACATTTATATTAAAAAAAGTTTTTTCTTTTTGATTATCTAAGATTAAAGAATCTACATTTATACATTCATAATGATTTTTTTCAAACACTAAATTATCTTTATACCATTTTTTATTATTTAATAATCCCATATATTCTGGGCGAAAATTAACATATGATTTAGGGCAATCAAAAAATTCTAACTCATGAATCATAAAATGGCTATTATCAAAAAGATTAATACATTTATCTACTTTTATATTACAAAAACGTCTTTTAAATTCTCTTCTAAATATCCTATTTCGAATATTTTGAGTAAAATAATTAACAAATGTAAAATGACTAGATAACGACACAATAATTTTTTCAAGATTTGTAAATTCATTCTTAACCACATAGCCATAAACCTGTATATATTCTGGAGTATTTTTAATCAATTCAATCATATTATTAGTTAATTTTCCATAAAATAACAGAATATAATTTTTATCTTCTTTAAACTTACTTAAATAATCTATAACAAATTGTAATTGATGTGATGTTTTAATTTTAGATACATGTATGAGTACATTTTCTTTTTCGCTTTTTGTTGCATGTTCTACAAATATACTCTCAGATTCTTCATTTACTAATAGATTTAAAATATTTTTCACAGCATCTTTAGAAGTATAATTACAAAATTTATTATAAAATTCAGAATAATCAACATCTATTTTATTATTTAATTCTTTAATTAATCCTTTTACATTAGAAACTCTTGGAAACGGCAATTCTTCAATAGAAAAATACATACCTCTATCTGCTATGTATTCTTCCAAATCATAAGTAAATAATATTATCTTCTTCTTTGTTACAGCAAAATCAAAAAAAACACTTGAATAATCTGTGATTAAAATATCACAAACGTTTAAAAAATCATAAGTTTCATATTCTTTTGGAAAAATTTTAATATGTTTATAATTACTCAAATCAATACTATTTCCAATAAGAAAATGAAGATTAACATATAATATTTGATTATCTTTTAATTCTTTGTCAATTTGATCTAAATAATTAAGAATGATTTTTTTTTGTTCTAATATATTAGCTTTTCTGCTTGTACCTCTCCAAGTAGGCATATATGCAAATATTTCTTTATCAAATAAATTATACTTTTCTTTTATTTGTTTTTTCATATTCTCATTATAAAAAGCTACATTTCTCGGATAATCTGATAAAACAATCTTATTATTTAATATATTTTTAAGGCAATAGTCTTCCAAAAAAATATTTTTTGTGTATTGATTAGGAAATAAAATATAATCACTCATTACCATATTTTTTTGAACATTAGCAATAGATGATGAATTCTGAATATCACATCTACCAAGAGTTTTTAAAGGCGTACCATGCCATGTATTTAATAAAACCTGATTATCTTTTTTAATAAAGTAAGGTGGAAAAGAATTATCTGTTATTAAAAATTTACAGGTAGCTAGTAACTTTTTGTAAAATTTTGTATCTCTAATAACTAAATCAACATTCTTGTATTTATAAAATTCTATTCGTTGTTTTGCAGATTCCATAGTATCTTCGCAAACAACCAAGTAAACTTTATATTTTTCCCATTCTGGTTTTGTTCTTAACTCATTTAAAATAGCATATATATTCCCGTTAATATTTTTGCCTTGGCCTGCTTCCAACAAAAATGTTTTATCTATAACATTTTCTTTTTCATAATAATGAATATAATCTTGATTTTTATTAAAAAATTTATTTAACTCCATTCTGTTTTAACAAACTCCTTTAATCAACTATATCTGCAAATAACAAAAAAAATTATTCCCAAATAACACATTTATAGTTTATTTCAACTTCAATTCTTCTTTTAACTTGGTAGTACTAATTCCTTCAGTACGAGGAAGATATACAACTTCACAGTATTCTTTTAAATAATCAAACTTACCAGTCCAATCATCACCCATAACAAAAATATCTATATCGTTTTCTTTAATATCAGCAATTTTTTGATCCCAAGAATTCTCTGGAATCACCTTATCTACATATTTAATGGCTTCTACAATAGCCATCCTTTCATAATCTGGTATTGCACATTTTTTCCCTTTAATCGCATTAAAAGAATCACTAGAAACAGCAACAACCAAATAATCTCCTAATTCTTTAGCACGTCTTAATAAATTCAAATGTCCAACATGGAACAAATCATAAGTTCCATAAGTAATTACTTTCTTCATATAATTTTCCTTCTATCCAAATAATTTCCCAAATAACCCTTGTTTCTTTTGAACTGGTATTATTCTTTTATCAAATTTCTCATCCAATTCTTTTTTCTTATCTTTTTCACTCAATGAATTAAGATGATCTACATATTCAGCATAATGATCACATACTTCATTAATATCACCATATTCTATTAACATACCACCTTCAATCCACATAGCTTTTTCACAAAAATCTCTAACTTGTGGAAGTGAATGTGAAATAAATACAATAGTTTTTCCTTCGTCCTTCAATTCTTTCATTTTATCAAAACATTTTTTTGCAAATCCTTTGTCACCAACAGACAACGCTTCATCTACAATTAAAATATCAGGATTTAAAGCTAAATTAATAGAAAAACCTAACCTGGATTTCATACCACTAGAATACTTTTTGACTGGTTGATATAAGAAATCTCCAATTTCCGCAAAATCTATAACCATTTGCTTAATTTCGGATATTCTTTTCTTGTTTAAGCCAAGCAACGCACCTTTTAAATCGATATTTTCTTCTCCTGTCAATTGATTATTCAAACCCGTATTTATTGCAATCAATGCTTGTTCTCCGCGAACAACCATCTCTCCCTCATCAACTTCGCTAATATCTGCCAAAATAATAGACATTGTTGATTTTCCTGAACCATTTGTACCTAATATGCCTACAACTTCACCTTTAGGAATCTTAAAATTAATATCCTTTAAAGCATAAAATTTCTTATCATTAGCATTCTTTTTATCTTTCGATTTTAATGAATATATTTTTGAAACATGATTAAATTCAATTGCGTACTCTTGTTCCATACTTTCACCTCTTAAATCAAATCAATAAATTTATGTTTAAACTTATACATCATATAACTACCAAAAAGGAATAAAACAACAGTAATAACCCAAAATGCAATCATGGAATTATGATAATACATGAATCCTTTATGATAAAAGAAACAATCACGATATCCTTGAACTATATAATAAATTGGATTAGCTTTCATGATCAATACAACAATTCTAGGAGCACTTTGTTCAATTCTTCCAATCTCCCATAATATAGGTGTTAAGTATAATAACAATCTCATACAAGCTAATACCATTTTTCTAACATCCCTAGCTAACATATTTAAAACAGATGTTGTAAGTGATAAAGATATAGCAAAAATACAAGCACAAATACAATAATAAATTAACTCTAGCCATTGTAAACAAGGATAATAGCCAAAGACTATCATCATACATACAACAACTACCATCAAACATGCATGATTAAATAACTCTTTTAATACAACAGTTGCTGGTAAAATACTGACTGGAAATTTCATTTTAGTTATAACATTTGTTTTAGAGAAAATGGCATTACAACCATTTGTAATACATGGTGAAATGAAAAACCAAACTACCATACCACCAACTAACCATGCAATAAATGGTACAGTCACTCCATGAGCAGTAATAGCATTTCGATTAAATACAATACCAAATGCAAACCAGTATGTTAATACTTGAATCAATGGATGTGCAAAGTTCCAAAATAAACCTAAATTAGAATCACGCATATCTGCAAGTAATTCATATTTTGCTATAGAATAGATTCTATATACATTACTAATATTTTCTTGCAAAACATATCTTGCACTCTTAAACATACTTAAATATCCTCCTTAAATAGCTATAAAAGAACACTTTTTTGAATCACGACTATTATACAGTAAATCACTAAAAAATCAACATAATATTAATTAACACTTAAGATTTTCTTAAGAATTACTCATAGCATCATCTATATGGTCAACAACTCTCTTTAGGCTTTGACCATCTTGGTATTCATAGAATATATTTCTTAATTCCTTTATTTGAAAAATACTACGATAATCAATAATTACTTGACTTATTTCATTTTCACTATTACAAATAGGTAAATTTAATTTTTCGATATCAACAAATACACCTAATTCTTTTTTATATTCCTGATAATCTGGAATATAAAAGATAATCGGTTTATTTAAAATCATATAATCAAATATAATTGATGAATAATCAGATATTAACATATCAGAAATAGTAAATAGTGCATGTGTATCCTCATGATTCATATTATACACTCGATTATGAACTGATAATTGATAATTTCCAACTAGAGGATGAAATTTATAAATAATGACATAATCTTCATCTAAATTATCTAATATTTTTTTTGCATTAAAATCTATTTGATGAAATCCCTTATATATATTACCTCTAAATGTTGGTGCATATAGAATAATCTTTTTATTTTTTAATTCTGGATATTTATCAAACAAACGTTTTTGTTGACTATCTATCCATTCTTGATTAAATAATTCATCAGTGCGAGGAAGTCCTAAAGGTAATACTTGATCTTCATTTACCGAAAAAGCTTGGCTATAAATTTTCTTCCAATAAGAAGATGTTGATAAAACAGCATTATAGTTCTTTATTAGATATGTTCTATCTATAACATTACCGAATTTTTTTATAGCACCACATGCATGCCATAGTTGTAATACAAAAACATCCTTTTTTTTATATTTTGATACAACGTAATTATTATCGTGTAATATAACCATTTTAGATGTATTAATAAGATAAAGTTGTTTCATGCAATTAAAGAAATATAAAAATTGTGACCATAAACTTTTTTTATATAATATAAGACATAACTTAATTTCAAATTTGTCTTTGATTTTCTCATATATAAGTTTCATATCTGATGATAATTTGTCATCTTCTAAAGATATAAATGTTATTCTATTTTGTTTTATAGGTATGAATTTCACAAAAAACATTTCTATGGATAAAACAATATTGAGTATTATTTTTTGGATAGTCATTGTGATACCTCGCTAAAAACAATATCAATAACCTTTTGTGAGCAATGACCATCTTGTTGGTTATTAAATTGCTGATTAAATGAATTTAGTCTTTGATTGTCATAAATATTATTTTTTATATCTAAAAGCATTTCCGTTTCGTCATCATAAACATGTCCTGGAAGATCTTTATAGATATCCAAATAAAAACCTCTTAGGGCGTCACTATATTCTTCTAAATCATACATATAAAAATAAATTGGACGATTAAGTACAGCATAATCAAAGAAAACGCTAGAATAATCCGTAACAAGAATATCACTAATAACATATAATTCATTAATTTCAGCTTCTGCTTCTATTGAATATAGAAAACCATTTAATGTATCATCATCTTTAAAATGATTAATAATTAAATAATGTGGTTTAAAAATAAGAACATAATCTTCAGATAAAATATCTTTCCATTTATGAAAATCCGCCTCTAATTCAAACGTATATCCACTTGAAACATATGAATTATCACGCCATGTAGGTGCATACAAAACAACTTTTTTATTTAAAGGAATATGATATTTGTTTTTTATATTAATGATATCTTCATTAGCTGCATTCGTTATAAAATCATTTCGAGGATATCCTGTTTCAATCAATCGTTCACGATTGATTTGAAAAGCACTCTGAAAAACTTCAGTACAAAACTTATTAGGAGATATCATATAATTATAACGAGCAACATCAACATCATAAGTATTTGTCATTTCATCATAAGACATCCCTGAACGATAGAATGTTGTTCCCTCTGGTACTTCAATATCATGTGCTAAACGTTTCAAAGGTGTCCCATGCCATGTTTGTAAATATACTTGTTCTTTTTTCTTTATCATATACAGAGGCATCTTACAATTGATAATCCAATATTTTGCTTTACTCATATAGTAAAAATATGGAATACTATAGTATTCTACAATTTTACCTTTAGGAATATTTATATCTTTTTTCTTATGATTTTTGATAAACCATATATATTTATAATCATCAAATCTTTCATCTTTAATCATTGCTTCATAAATAGCTTTTGGATTATCACTATATCCTCTACCATGAAATGAAATAAATATAATAAGTTTATCATCTATAGATATAAATTTGTATGTTAATTTATAATATATATGAACTAATTTTGAAATAATTTTTTTTATTTTTCTTAGTACAAACATAGCATAGCTCCTTTTTTGAGATTTTAGCACAAAATATTCATATACACAATATTTTGATTATAAGAAAAAACCTGTTTTACAGGTTATTTCAATACTTCCTTTGTTTTAGCTAAAGCTACTTCAATAACTTTATCCATATCATAATACTTATATTCACCAAGTCTGCCACCAAAGATAACCTTATCTTCTTTATCAGCTAATTCTTTATACTTAGCATATAATGTTCCATTCTTATCATCATTCACTGGATAATAAGGTTCATCTCCTGGTTTCCATTCAGATGAATATTCTTTACTAATAACAGTTTTTGGTAAGTCATTGCCGTCTTTATCTTTACCAAATTCAAACCATTTATGTTCAATAATTCTTGTATATGGTGTTTCTCTATCGGTATAGTTTACAGCAGCATTACCTTGATAATTAGGTATATCTAATAATTCTGTATCAAATTTGACTGATCGATATTCTAATGTACCTAACTTAAAATTAAAATAAGCATCAATAGCACCAGTATAAACAACTTTATCAGCTAAAGCATCATATTCTTCTTTATTTTCTAAATAATCAACACCTAATTTTACTTCAACACCATCTAACATATTCGCTACCATGTTTGTATAACCACCCATAGGAATACCTTGATATAAAGCATTAAAATAATTGTTATCAAAAGTAAATCTTACAGGTAATCTTTTAATAATAAATGATGGTAAGTCCTTACAATCTCTACCCCATTGTTTTTCAGTATAACCTTTAACAAGCTTTTCATAGATATCTCTACCTACTAAACTAATAGCTTGTTCCTCTAAATTTTGAGGTTCAGTGATACCTGCTTCTTTTTTCTGTGCTTCTATTTTATCCATAGCTTCCTGTGGTGTTACCACACCCCACATTTTATTAAACGTATACATATTAAAAGGCATAGAATAGAGTTCACCTTTATAGTTAGCAACTGGTGAGTTTGTGAATCTATTAAATTCAGCAAATTGATTAACATATTCCCATACTTCTTTATTGTTTGTATGGAAAATATGAGCACCATATACGTGTACATTAATACCTTCTACTTCTTTAGTATAAACATTACCAGCAATGTTATCACGTTTATCAATCACTAATACTTTTTTACCTAACTTATGTGCTTCATGTGCAAATACAGCACCATATAAGCCTGCACCAACGATTAAATAATCATATTTCATATTTTTAATATCTCCTTATTTTCATGATATATGATAAATTAAAATAATGTAAATGTCTATGAAAAATCAATGAAATTTAGATAAAAATATCAATTTATAGCCTTTGTCCAATGCTCATGGGCTGTCATTTGATTCATCTTTTTTATCACTTTTGCTTGAGAAGTATATATATCATAAACTATTTCTTTCTTCTTAATGGCATCAGTATTTATATTTTCTTTTAAAGAAGATGGTATATTATTCTTAGAGTAATATTTTCCAAAATAATATAATTTATCTAACTTTCCTGCTTGACGGCTGATACTTGTTACAATAGCATTTGTCATTTTATGATGAATATGACCATATTCATCATCTTTATTATGTGTGGTAATTTGATCCCATTCTTTATATCTAATCACAAAATCTAAATCGGCAGTAATATCCTCTTTATCGCTTGTCCAATTACTTCTTTCACCATTAACTTTATCAGGATAACACATGATAATGCCGTTAGCTCCTAATGCTTCTATAGCTTTATAAAATTCATTATTCCTCGTTTGGTTATCACCATTAGTAATACATACAACAAACCAATTCCCTTCAGTCAAATGTCCTCCACCCCATAATGTTTCATCATCAGGATGTGCTACTATCATTAACTTTGTTGATTCATCTATACCTGCTTTTTGTAATTTTTCAAAGGTTAATTCATTCCCTTGTGTAGGTTGTTCTTGCGTTGTTAAATTGATTTGTGTTGTAGCATTTTGATCATTGGATATAATTGTCATTGTTGTACTTCCTACGTTTTTAGCTGTTATTAGACCATCCTCATCAATAGTTGCGATAGATCCATCTTCAATTGAATAATTTAGGGTAGTATCTGTGGCATTTATAGGATATAAATCATAAACAATTTGACTTGTTTGTCCAGGATTCAATGTTATATTATAACCACTTGTAATTGTTATATTTGATACCTTGATAACTTCATCTAATACTTCTATATTTTTTACTGAATCAATCACATTATTGTGTTTCAATGATATTTTAACATTGCCACTTTTTATACCTACCACAATACCATTTTCATCAATTGTCGCTATATTTTCATCACTTGAAAGCCATTGAACATCAGTTACATTCTCATTTGTAATAATATCAGTTGCGCTTAATGTTAAAGTTGAATTGACCTGTAATTGTTGTGGTGAAGAATCTATAACATATGGATGTTCTTTAATAACAATTTCAAACGTTTTATAAAGTAATGATCTCTTAATATTAGCTTTCACTGTTGCTTTTCCAGCAGATAAGCCAGTAAACAAGCCGTTATTATCTACTGATACTAGATTATTTTGATTACAATGATATTCTAGTTGAGAATCCGCTTGATAAGTTTGTCCAATATAAATTTCAATATTATTGATTTTAGAATCATCTACTGTAACAAATAAAGATTTCATAAAATATACTGTCATAAATCCAATAAAACAAATACAGCATATTTTTAAAAACATATTTATATTTTCCTTTTTCATATTGTCCTCTTTTCTTACATACCTTATCATTATGATGTGTAAGATTAATGAAAAAAATGTGTCAATAATAAGAAGTATCATACAAAAGCTCCTAATAATGGACATAAAATTCTTTACAAATTTTATCGATATGTTAAACTAGTGAAGTAAATTATAAATAAGGAGAAATAAAATATATGAGAATAACAGTGGCAGGAACAGGTTATGTGGGTCTAAGTATTGCAACATTACTAGCTCAACATAATGAAGTTGTCGCAATTGATATTATTAAAGAAAAAGTTGATATGATCAATAATCATATTTCACCTATTAAAGATGCAGAAATCGAAGATTTCTTAACTAATAAAAATTTAAACCTGAAAGCAACTCTAGATTCAAAAGAAGCTTATAGTGATTCTGAATATATTGTAATAGCTGCACCTACAAACTACGATGATGAAACCAACAGCTTCGATACAAGTGCTGTAGAAGATGTTATTAAAGAAGCGTTTAAATACAATAGTCATGCGACTATTGTCATTAAATCAACCATTCCAGTAGGTTATACAAAACAGGTTAATGAAATGTTTGATACCGATAGGATTATCTTTTCACCAGAGTTTCTACGAGAAGGTAAGGCTTTATATGATAACTTATACCCTTCTAGAATAGTTGTTGGAGAAAAGAGTGACAGAGCACAAGTATTCGCTAATCTATTAAAAGAAGGTGCTTACAAAGAAAATATCAGCGTTCTATTTACACATTCTACTGAAGCCGAAGCTATCAAATTATTTGCGAATACCTATCTGGCATTAAGAGTTTCATACTTCAATGAATTAGATACATATTGTGAAATTAAAGGTTTAAATACCAAAGAAATTATTGAAGGTATTGGATTAGATCCGAGAATTGGTACACATTACAATAACCCATCATTTGGTTATGGAGGATATTGTTTACCAAAAGATACAAAGCAATTAAAAGCAAACTATCAAAATGTTCCTGAAAACCTTATTTCAGCAATTGTATCAAGTAATAAGACAAGAAAAGAACATATAGCACATATGATTATCAATAAGAATCCTGATGTTGTAGGAATCTATAGATTAACCATGAAATCAGGATCAGATAACTTTAGAGCAAGTGCGATTCAGGATGTAATGAAAGCCTTAAGAGCTGAAGGTATTGAAGTCGTTATTTATGAACCAACATTAAAGGAAGATAGATTTATGAAATATAAAGTCATTCATGATTTTGATGAATTCAAACAAATGAGTGATGTTATTGTTGTTAATCGTTTAGATGGCGAACTTGAAGACGTTAAAGAAAAAATCTATACAAGAGATTTATATGAAAGAGATTAAAACTGGTTTTTTGAACCAGTTTTTTATAAAATTCTGTTAATTTTATAAAAGTTATGTATAATATAGGCGAAAGTTATTCTAGGAGGAGAAAAATGAATCAATCAGAGTTATCAATTGCAACTATTAGATCTTTGGGTATTGATATGATTAATAAGGCTAAGTCAGGGCATCCAGGTATGGTATTAGGTTCTGCCCCAGCTTTATATACTTTATTTATGAAAGAATTAAAAGTGAATCCAAAGGATTCATCTTGGTTTAATCGTGATCGTTTTGTATTAGCTAGTGGTCATGCATCTGCATTATTATATAGTTTACTTCATTTATCAGGTTATGATTTATCTATGGATGATTTAAAACAATTTAGACAATGGGATAGTAAAACACCAGGGCATCCTGAATATGAAGTAACAGATGGCGTTGATGCTTCAAGTGGACCTTTAGGTCAAGGTATTCCTACTGCTGTAGGAATGGCTATAGCTGAAAGATTTTTAGCTGAGAAATACAATCAAGAAGGATATGATATTATAGATCATTATACATATGCTTTATGTGGTGATGGTGATATGGAAGAAGGTGTGACTTATGAAGGTGCATCTTTAGCAGGACATTTGGGTTTAGGTAAATTAATTGTTTTATATGATTCTAATCATGTCACATTAGATGGACCTATTGATCTAGCTTTTAGTGAAAATGTTAAAAAAAGATTTAAAGCATTTCATTGGCAGGTTATTAAGGTTGATGATGGTAATGATACAGAAGCTATACTAAAAGCTATTAAGAAAGCTAAGAAGAAAACAAATAAGCCTTCACTTATTATTATTGATACAGTAATAGGCTATGGATCAGCTCATCAAGGTACAAGTGCTGTGCATGGTGCGCCATTAGGCATCGAGGATGGTAAATATGCTAAATTATCATATGGTTTTGATCATGATGATTTCTTTGTCCCTGATGAAGTCTATGATGATTTTAATGAGAGTATTGTTAAAAGAGGCAAGAAGAAATATAAAAAGTGGAACAAATTATTTGATCAATATCAACAGGAATATCCTGAATTAGCTAATGAGCTATTATCAGCTATTAATGAAGAATATAGTTTAGATTATGATGAATTCATAAAAGAATATTCATTTGATTTAAACGAAGCAACACGTGCAACAAGTGAAAAACTTATTAACCTTATTGCCTCACAAAATCCAACATTTGTATCAGGTACTGCTGATTTATCCACTTCTACAAAGACTGTTATCAAAGATGGTGGAACATTTAGTAAAGACAACTATTCTGGACGTAATCTTTATTTTGGTATTAGAGAATTTGCAATGGTATGTATTATGAATGGTATCACTTTACATAAAGGTATGAAGATATCTTCAGGTGGATTCTTTGTATTTAGTGATTATTTCAAACCAGCACTTCGTATGTCATGCTTGATGAAATTACCAATTATTATTCCATTATCTCATGATTCTATAGCTGTTGGTGAAGACGGCCCAACACATCAACCTATTGAACAATTATCAATGCTAAGATCAATGGTTGATATTCAAGTATTAAGACCTGCAGATGCTTATGAAATGTGTGCATCATGGAAGATAGCTATCGAGACAAAAGATAAACCTACTATTTTAGTTTTAACTAGGCAAGGTGTTGAAAATATAACACATGCAACTTATGAAGATGTTTGTCATGGCGCTTATATTGTTTCAAAAGAAAATGAAAGATTAGATGGTATCTTAATAGCTACAGGTACTGAAGTTTCTTTAGCTATTAAAGCCCAACAAGAATTATTACAACAAGGACATGATGTTAGAGTTGTTTCTATGCCTTCTATGGAATTGTTTGATCAACAAAGTGATGAATATAAAGAAAGTATTTTACCAAGTAGTATGAAAAAACGTTTAGGTATTGAAATGGCTACTAGTTTTGGTTGGCAAAAATATGTTGGTTTAGATGGTAAGATGCTATCTATTAATAAATTTGGTAAGAGTGCTCCTGCCAATGTTGTTATAGAAAAATATGGTTTTACAGTGGAAAATGTTGTAAAAACATATATGGAAATGTAAAAAGGATAATTCGATTATCCTTTTTCATTTGGTCCCAATTCAATCAAATCGCCTTGGAGCATTATCCAGGGAATGTAACATAATAGTACTACATATACAATATCAGTAAAATCATGATTGTTAAGTGCTATACATATACAATAATATAAACCAACACAAGCTAAAGCAAGAATAAATGTAATAGCTTTTTCTTTTTGAGTGAATATATTCATAACAAATTCCAATACATTTTTAGTTTTTCCATTGATATATGATATCAGATATGTTAACAATATTGGAAATAAGATTATTAATACCATCATATTTTGTGTAAAGATCTTTATAAATAACTGATCAATAACAAATATACAACCTATAATAACAATAATTTCCATATAAAATTTATTTTTCATATGCCTCTCCTTTTACATTTAAAGTATATCAGTTATATATTTATGCAACTATCAAGAGATTGTTAAAAAAAAATAAAATATATGAATTAAAAAATCCCTTCTAAAATTAAAGAAGAGATTTTTTAATAATTGTTATTTTATGAATTATTTAAACCAGAAGTCTGAATAATCATATTTGAAAACTCGATACCACCATTGATCGCCGCTACCATTAAGAGACTGAATTAATTCACCATCACTATCATATTCTGCAGCCACAAATGCAAAACCACTATCTGTCATGATATTTCCATTATCAAAAAGCTGATATGAACTAACATAAGCTGAATAAGCAACTGGTAATGAATAAGTTAATTCAAAAGTACCTTCGTTTTCATCAATGAGATAAACATAGACATATGACTCAGCATCGTCTTCTTGAACATTTGAATATGTTCCATAATAATTATCGTCTTCACTATAATCATATCCTCTACTACTACATTTAGTAAAGTTATTGTTGAACATATATAAATAATACTGACCATCTTCAAGACTATCATCTTTTACGACCTGTACACAATGCTGTCCAGCTTGAAGTGAAAATTCATCAACTTGTTCAAGAAGAAGATCTTCGTAACCTGTACCTTCCCAGAAATTATCAGAACCAATAGTCCAGGCAACTGATGGATCATCAAAGATATTATCAACACGTATAATCGTAGAAGTTTCTCTTGCACTTAAAATAAGCGAATTATCATCAACAAGAGATAACGTATTAAGATGCATCCAATCAAGCGTATCATCTTCTGGATATTCCAGTGTTGCTAGATAATCACCAAATAAATCTTTTAAATCAACAATCTTAGTAACTTCTCCTGTATCAAGATCTAAGCTTAAAACTAAATCTTCCTCAGTATCAGCACCATATTCTGTGCCAAGAAGTAATACATTTCCATCACTATCAAAAATATAATCATGATGTAATCTATAATCACCCAAATCATAAACTTCTGCAATACGTCCAGTGGTATCCATGCCTACCAAATACTGTGCGGAAGCAGAATAATACATAATTCCATCTTCAAAAATAAGTCTATGAGCTCGATAGCTTATAACAGGAATTTCACTACGACAAGTGCCATCATTATCATAAATATAAATATATCTATAAGCTGCATTTGCATCAGCACCTTCGTCCATATCCTGGTCATTTCCA
Organism: Erysipelotrichaceae bacterium; assembly: GCA_021201655.1. GTDB lineage: Bacteria > Bacillota_I > Bacilli_A > Erysipelotrichales > Coprobacillaceae > JAJQDJ01. The sequence continues at coordinate 15,866 of JAJQEL010000057.1, forward strand.
AGCACAGTATATAATCCATCGCCTACTTCTTGTGTGCTGGTGCCTTCTGTTATATCAAGTTGGATATACTCATCTTGATTATATATTTCTGGAGCATCATATGTCCATTGTGTACTTTCAGTATTACCATCTTCATCAGTTGCCGTAAGGGTTACAGTATTGGTACATCCACCAACCAGACCTATAAGCTGATACTCGTGTTCAGTAGTATATCCACCAGCTGTTGTATAACTAAAATCACTATAACCATCAGTTGTTATAGTGTAAGATATTTCAACAGATGTATCAGTATTGAAATAAACATAGAGACTTGTAGTGTTAGTACAGTAAGGATTAGCAATAATAAGAGGCGAAGCAAAAATATAATCTGTACTCTTGAGATCTTCTATTTGATTATAAATATCATCTTGAAATTCCGTCGTATAGATTGTTTTTACGTTTGTTTCATCACTTAAAGTAAGAATTTTAGCATCTTCAATCAAATTAGTAACATCATTACTTTGATTGTCCTCTGTATTTGATGAGCAACCACACAATACAAGACTCAAAACCAAAATTGCAAATAATGATTTTCTAAAAACATTAACTTTCATATTATCTTCCTTTCATAGAATTTAGTAATATAATTAGTATAAATGACATTAAAATCTAAAACAATCTATCACGCAGAAATAACAATATTATAGTTTTTTGCCCATAATTGACACAATTTACAACAATAATATAAAATTTATCATAAATAAAAAAAGTATGAAATATTCCATCATATTTCATACTTTCAATATCTCTATTTTTCCATCCAAGATTGATCATTTGGATCTTTCTTCCAGGCTTTTAATTTTTCTAAATCATTACTTTCAATATAATTATTTTCAATAGCAACTTCAATAAGTTCATCATAGTTTGTTAAAGTATGGAATGTACAATCCTTATTATTGAAGTTAACTGTTGCTTTAGGTAAGTTATATGTAAATATTGCAACCATACCAATAACATCACAACCAGCCTCTCTTAAAGCATCCACACACTCCAATGAAGATCCTCCTGTAGAAATCAAATCTTCTACTACAACAACCTTCATACCTTCCTTAACAATACCTTCAATACGATTATTACGTCCATGAGACTTAGCTCCGCCACGTACATAACCCATTGGCAAATCAAGTATATCAGCTGCTAAAGCAGCATGAGCAATACCTGCAGTAGCTGTACCCATTAAACATTCTGTTTCAGGATATTCTTCTTTTATTAATTTAGCTAATCCTTGTTCAATATCATTTCTTACACTTGGATAAGATAATGTTAGACGATTATCACAATAAATAGGTGACTTAATGCCACTAGCCCAAGTAAATGGATCATTCGGTCTTAAAAAGACTGCTTTAATATCTAATAAATCTTTTGCGATTGTTTTCATTTATATTCTCCTTGAAATTGTCTATAAACTTCTTTATATGTTTCTACTGGATTACTAGCTCTAGTAATCGTTCTACCTACAACAATATAATCAGATGTTAAATCTTTTGCCATAGCTGGTGTTGTCACACGTTTTTGATCATTCACACTATCACTTGCTAAACGAATGCCTGGTGTCACAGTCAAAAAATCCTTACCAACATTTTCATGAATAATAATAGATTCTAATGGTGAGCAAACCACACCATCTAAACCAGCTTCTTTCGCATTTTGGGCCCATTGTAAAACAACATCAGATAATTCTTCATGAATGAGTAATTCATCATCCAAAACTTCCTGATCTAAAGAAGTTAAGCATGTTACTGCAATACATAAAGGTCTTTTATCTCCTTTGCATCCTTCATTTAAACCTTCAATAGCTGCTTTCATCATGGCAATACTACCTGATGCATGTACATTAACCATATCAACATCTAATTTAGCCAATTGTTTCATAGCACTTTTAACTGTATTAGGAATATCATGTAACTTTAAATCTAAAAATATTTTATGGCCTCTTTCTTTTATCAACTTAATCATTTCTATACCTTCACCATAAAATAATTCCATTCCTACTTTAACGAATAGTTTTTCATCACCGAATTTGTCCAAAAATTCTAATACTTCATCTTTTGTCTGAAAATCTAATGCAATACATATTCGACTATCGCTCATATTTATCCTCCAATATAATTTGTTAAATTATAGCATAATATCTAAAAAATGCAATCACTATAAAAGTGAATCTTCAATTATATAACCTTACAAAATAATGTATATAAAAATATAAATGAATAACAAATACATAATAATTTAAAAGTAACGAGAATATAAATAAACACAATTAATTTAAAGTGAATTACCAGCCATTTAAAAATTAATTATCGATGTAGAACGACAGATGAAAATGATTTATAAAACATGTTTAAAAAATCATCAAATAATTTGTCTAATTATTTGATACAAATTTATCCCATTATTAATAATGATAAACTTATACATTAAAGGGGTAAGGATATTGTAATGATTAAATATTTAAAACTGTTAAACGATAATTCACAAGAAGATAGAATACATTATATTGATATAACAAGAACATTTGCGATATTTTTCATAGTGCTTGTACATGCATTAGGTTATTGCGAACATTGTGATATCATATTAAAACTTATAGCAAGTTTTGATGTACCTTTGTTTTTCATCATTTCAGGATTTGTCTACCAGTATAAAAGTGATATTGACATTTTTAACTATATTAAAAAGAAGTTTAAACGCATCATGATTCCATATTTTGTATGGGTTTTTCTTTTTTTGATACCTTACGTTATATTTGCTGATTTTGTAGGTCCTATCTTACATAAGAATTATGATATCAATGTTGTTAAATCAATAATGGATATTTTTTTTGGTGTTGGATATAAAAACGCATTAAAACAAAATACACCATTGTGGATATTACCAGCTTTGTTTACTATGTCTATATTATGTTATATAATAATAAAATATCTTAATGAGCATCTCAAAAGCAAAACTTTCATTTTACCAGCAATAATACTGGTAGGTTATGTTTCGACTTATATGCCTGTTATTTTACCTTGGGGAATAAATACAGCTTTAAACTTAGGAATGTTTTTTATATTTGGTTATTATTTAAGAAATTATTTGCCGTCATTGTTAAACAACAATAATATATTTTATCTGATACTATTAATTATTGGTCTAATATCTATGTATTTTAATCCTCAAAGAATATCTTATAAAGAATATAATTACGGTATATTTATACTGGCTATACTATCAGGATTGTCATTTTCATTATTAATCATAAATATATCAAAACTAATCAATACTAACATTGTTTTAGAATATATAGGTAAAAATACGATGGGTATACTCATCTTTCATAAAGTTTTTGTTCTCGTATTTCAAATATGTTTAATGCCTTATTTTAATAACTTTAATACAATGATAGAACTTTTAATAAGCGTAATAGTTGCATTAATAGCTATTATCCTTTCTCTTATATTTACTGAAATAACACGTAAAATTTGTCCAACTTTGATTGGCGAAAAATAAAAATAAATATCACATCTTCATACTGTCTCTATAAACAATACTTATTCATTATTTTCATAAAATATTATAAAACTAATCAATAATGCAACAGCAATCATCATATATACGAGATATGAATATTTTGCAGATCCAATCACATTAACAATGCACGAAGCTTCTGCACCATAATTATTGGATACTGTGATAATTGCTGAGCCTTCATCTATTGCAGTTACTTCCCCATTATAATTAACAATAGCAACATCTTCATCACTTGATGTCCATACAAATGATACATCAACATCATTAGATTCTATAATTGCATTTAATGTAGTAGTTTTTACAGTTTGCAATGTTACTTTATTTTTATCAAGTGTTAAGGATGTATCAGCAAGTGCAGGATTAACACTTATGATAAAAAACAAACCCAACTACAAATACACACAATACAAATTCATATAATGATTGTTTTAAATCATGGCACACAATATTCTTTAACATAAAAACTCCTTCAAAATTTCTTTATGATTTTATCACATTAAATATATTGAATGATTTGTATCAAAAAATTGGACAAAATAATGATAAACAAAAAAGCTAGATACAATCTAGCTTAATAACATTCTATCATTAACAAATTCATGATCACTGACTTCTTCAAATTTCTTTAATAAATCAGATACCTTGAGATTTTTCTTTTCTTCACCTTTAATATCAAAGATAATACGTCCTTCATACATCATAATCAAACGATTGCCAACATCTATTGCATCCTGCATATTATGCGTTACCATCATTGCAGTTAAGTGTTGTTCACTGATAATTTCATTTGTTAGGGTTAAAACCTTAGCACTAGTGGCTGGATCTAAGGCAGCAGTATGTTCATCTAAAAGAAGTAATTTAGGTTTTTGTAATGTAGCCATTAATAAAGTAATAGCCTGTCTTTGTCCACCTGAAAGTAATCCTACTTTCGTTGTTAGACGTTCCTCTAAACCTAAACCTAAAGATTTCACTATTTCATAATACTGTTTCTTTTCTTCTTTCGTAATACCCCATCTTAAACCTCTTTTTTGCCCTCTTCTTTTAGCTAAAGCAAGGTTTTCAATAATCTGCATATCACTTGCAGTTCCTAACATAGGATCTTGAAATAAACGGCCAATTTTTTTAGCTCTTTGATATTCTGGCTGTAATGATATATCTTCGCCATCTAACGTAATAATACCTGAATCCATAGGATATAAACCAGATATCATATTAAGCAATGTTGATTTACCTGCTCCATTACCACCAATAATGGTAACAAAATCACCATCATCCAATTCTAAACATATTTCATGCAATACTTTCTTTTCATTAACAGTACCAAGGTTAAATGTTTTACTTACATTTTCTAATTTAAGCATATTATTTATCCTCCTTGCCTGTTAATTTTTTATATGTAGCTAATTGTTGTTGTTTAGCTAGTATTGTAGGTACAGTTAAAGCAATAGCGACAATAATGGCTGTTAAAAGCTTCAAATCATCGGTATTCAAACCTAATTGTAAAACCAAAGAAACAATGCATCGATAAATCATAGAACCAACTACAACGGAAAACAATGTTAAAGCAAAATTAGATTTCTTAAATCTAAAAATAACCTCTCCTATAACAATACTTGCGAGTGCGATAACAATTGCTCCAGTACCAGCTCTAACATCACTGGCTTGTCCATATAATGTATTAAGTGAACCAGATAAAGCAACTAAGGCATTCGCTAACATAAGCCCTAATAATTTCATCATATCTGTATTAATACCAAGTGATCTGGCCATTTGTTCATTATTACCAGTTGCTCTAAAAGCAGAACCTGTTTCTGTTCCAAAGAACCAATAAAGTAATACGATAACAAGTAAAGTCATTGAACCAGCAATGCCAAATGTGACATAATAACGACTAATACCCAATTGCTTTGCAAGGGTAGCAAATAAAGTATTACCTGCTGAAGTTAAAGGTAGATTTGCACGGCTACCCATGATTCTTAAATTAATGGAATATAAACCAATCTGTGTCAGGATTCCAGCTAAAATAGCTGGAATCTGACATTTTGTAAGTAACATACCTGTCACAAAGCCTGCTAATGCTCCTGCCAACATAGCAATCAATATAGCAAGCAAAGGATGGATCCCATTTAATACGCATACAGCGCAAACAGCACCACCTGTAGCGAAACTGCCATCAACTGTCATATCAGCAATATTCAATAGTCTAAATGTAATATAAACGCCTAGTACTAAAAATCCCCAGATTAATCCTAAGTCAATCGCGCCTAAATACGTATAAAATAGTCCCATAAGCAAACCTCTATTCTACAAATGTTGCATCAGGATAATCTTCTTGATTAATAGTAATACCACATTTTTCTGCAATTGTTAAGTTAATTGTCATTGCACAATCTTCAGCAGCTAAATATTCAATTGGTGTTTCAGCAGCTGTAGTTTCACCATTTAAAATAGCTAAAGCTTGTTCACCAGCAATAACACCTAAACTATAATAGTTAATACCATAAGTAGCTAAACCCCCATTATTAACCATACCTTCTTCACCAACAATACATGGGATTTGATATTGAGAAGTAATAGCTTCAACACTACTCATATAAGTAGCTAATAAGTTATCAGTTGGAATATAAACAACATCTTGACCATCAGAAGCAATTTGATTAACAACAGCATCGATATCATTAGTATCAGAAACTGTATAAATCTTATAATCTAAACCTAATTCTTCAGCAGTTGCAACAGCAAGATCACCTTGAATTATTGAGTTTTCTTCGCTACCACAATATAAGATAGCTACACTTTGTGTATCTGGTAATAATTCCATCATCAAATCAAATTGAACAGCTACTGGAGTCAAATCAGAAGCACCAGTCACATTTCCACCTGGAGCGTCGTTACTTTCTACTAAACCAACAGATTCATAATCAGTAATCGCACTACCAACAATTGTAATGTCACTTGTTGCAGCTGCAGCAGCTTGAGCGGCTGGAGTAGCAATCGCATAAATTAAATCATTACCATCATTAACTAACTTATCAGAGATTGTTGTACAGTTAGATTGATCTCCACCAGCAACCTGATAATCAATATTATCTTCACTGATACCTGCTGCTACTACAGTATCCACAAAACCTTCATAAGAAGCGTCCAACGCATCATGTTGCATATATTGGATAACACCAATCTTTACTTCTGATAAATCAGTTGATGATGAAGTATCATCTGTTGAACTACATCCAGCAAGGATTAATCCTAAAGCAACTAACCCTGTTAACAATTTTTTCATAATATCTCTTTCTCCTCTCTTCTCTACAAATAAAAAAACACTCATCCAAAGAGGACGAGTGATCGTGGTACCACCTCAGTTTGTCATTACTTTACAGTAATAACCTTCATAAGCTCTATCAAGCTCTTCATAAGTAACGTTATGATGACGGCTGCCCCTTATCAAAGCAACGACTCCGTGGTGAATTCAAAGCTCTTCAACGTATAATTTGCACCAACCATTATATCTCTAATGTCTCAAGAACTTTTACTATGTCACATCAATGTCTTTATTTGTATATAAAATAATAATACCCAAATGATAAAACTTTGTCAATATAAAAAGTAATTTCTCAAATAAAAAAAACAGATCTCTCTGTTTATATTTCATATTTACCAACTAATGATAAAATACCATATCATTTTTCTTTTTCAATATAATACAAACGATCATGTTCTAAAATACAATAAAATATCTTAGTATAATCATCAATACCATGTTTCTTTAATTGTTTTATAAGCCAATCTTCATTTCTATTGATAAGTTTTAAAGCAGGATAATTGATTTCGCCATTATTGATAAGAGATTCTGGTAACTCAATTTGACTTTTTTGACTTTCAATAATAGACAATTCTCCATCTATTTCCATAATCGCAAACTCTACTTCAGATAATGAACCAATTCCCTGTTCACGTAAATGATGACATAAATCATCCACTGTATAATTGAGTGCTGCCATTTTTTCTTGATCAAGCTTACCTTTATAAACAATGAAGGTTGGATGCCCTTCTAATGCGACTTTAATTTTCTTGTTTTTCATCGCAATATAAGTACATATTTTATCCAATACAACAATCACTAAAACAGCTAAAGCAGCTTGTATAAAATCAACATTATCATCACCAATAGACATTGTTACTAATTCACTAATAATCAAAAAAGCAATCAAATCAGCTACTGATAATTTACTCATTTCGTTCTTACCTAAAAATCTTAATACAATTACCAAGAAAAAATAAGCACCAATACATTCTATAAATATTTCTACATATTTCATAAAATTGTTCTCCTTTACATATAATGGACTAGGAGGTCATATGAAACAAACAATACGTATATATTTGATAACCATATTATTATTTCTTATTCCCTTTATCGCTATTTCATTTATTTTGGCCATTCTTTCTTATTTCATGCAGATAAATTTTGATATTATTATTCAAGTATTATCTTATATCATATTAATTATATCAGCGATGTATTTTACTTCTGCTTTGACCTACCATAGATTAAAACATTGTTTGCTATTTGCCTTGTTTTATTTCTTATTAAGTTTGTTGATTCATTTAGGTAATCTACATTATATTCACCTATTAGCTAAACCATTACTATTTATAGTCATTGGCATAATTAAAGAAATACGTGCAAGAAAAAACGCCTAATGGCGTTTTTTAAGATAAATATTCAATATTTAAGATTTTAACTTCATAAGGATCAGCTACACCTACACTAACAATTTCATTGACACCATGATCAATAATTGCTTTTGCTAGTGGAGATTCATTAGAAATCTTACCATTTAATGGATCAGTTTCAGTACTACCAACAATCTGATAAACTTCAGGCTCAGCATCACTTTCTGATAAATCTAAAATTGTAACAGTAGCTCCAGGTTTGGCAACTGAACTATCTAATTGTGATTCATCAATGATAATTGCATTCGTCAGCATTTGTTCAATTTCATTAATTCTTGATTGAATTTGTGCTTGTTTATCTCTTGCAGCATCATAATCAGCATTTTCTGATAAGTCACCTTGTGAACGTGCTAATTGTAATTCTTCAATAACTTTAGGTCTTTCAACATTAATTAAATTCTCTTTTTCCTGTTGTAACTTTTCAATACCACTTTGGGTTAATAATACTTCATTAGCCATTTGTATCACCTCGCATGCATTAATATATCATAAAACAGTGAAAATTACTAGGATTAATTATTCTTTGTATTTAACAATCTGACAATAATGTTTTTTATATTCTTTACTATGAGGGTCTTTATTATATGAAATACCAATCAATAACAGATTACCTAAATAATGGTTTAAAGAAGCATAGTATTCTTTTTCTAATATTTGATTGATAGCTATATCAGTATCTTTTTGCCATTTTAATTCAACGACCATAGCTGGATGAATAGGATTAAATGGTATAAATACAATATCTGCATAGCCTTTTCCAGATGGTATTTCTCTTAAAATGGTATAATAGTTATTAGCAGCCATATAGGCAAAATCCACTGTATAAGCTAAAGCATTCTCATCATTGTATTGGATAATGGAAACCAGTTGATGAGCTTTTTCAATGTACTGTGCTGCTTTTTCTTCATCCATATTCCATGTGGCTTTTAATAATTCTTGTGAGTTTTTAATAATCTCAGCTTCTTTCCAAGATAATTGTGATATAGCTCTACTAAATGAATCAACCACTTCCTTATTGGGTATATATACTTCGTCATAATTTTGATCGTAACCTAAATATCCAAAATGAACAAGCAATGTTAAAACATCATCTTTATCATTTAATAATGAAACATCATTTCTAAAAGTTCGAGGATTAATAATGATTCTTTCACCACCTAAAAGCTTCATAATATCATCTTTCAAACCATCAAAATTCATATTAATATATAGCTTTAAATCTTCAAAATTACTTGTATCAACCCAATAACTCTTACAAATTTTTTTAGTAATTGCCTGAATGATAGAACGAGGGCTATAAATTGAAACATGATTATTGAGATGATATCCATCATACCATGACTTTACTTCTTCATAGTCCATTTGATATTGAGTACATAAATCCTTGACTTCTTCAACAGTAAATCCCATATATTCTTCTAAAGGAGTTGCTGATATCATTGTTATTTCTTCAAACATATTAAATGTGCTTTGATCATCACTTTTTTTTATTGGTAATATACCAGTTATATAAACAAGTTCTACATAAGGTTGATCTTTAAAAAGAACATCTAAATAATCTATATATTTCACTTTTTCTTTTTCCACAATATCTTTGTTTCTAAGCACACAGTCCCATTCATCGATAATAAATATAAACTTACTTTTTGTTTTTGCGTATATTTTAGAAAATGCAGCGGTTAATGTATGACGATTTATTTTAAAATCATATTCTTCAAATAATTCATCAATGATATCATCATTCATATAATCTATCATATCTTTAACAGAAGATGACTGCTTATAAAATTTTAACATATTAATGAATACAACATTATGTTGGTTAAGATGCTGATGATAGTTATCGCATTGAGATATTTTTAAATTATCAAATAGACCTGACGAATCGCATCCTTTAGAGTAATATGCTACCAACATATTAGCATCTGTACTTTTGCCAAAACGACGTGGTCTAGCAATACATAAAAATCTTTCTTTAATATTCAATCTACTATTCGTATATTTTATTAATAAAGATTTATCTACACAAATTGGTGATTGCTTTAGTGTTATAAAATCACTATTATCAGGATTTAAATAAATACCCATACTATCATCCTCCTCATATGCTCATTATACCATAAACAAGCCTTTTTATATAGCAAAAAAACTCTCATAAGAGAGTTTAATCTTCAACGATACTTTTGATTTTAGTAATCAGTAAATCAATAGCGACATAGTTATTGCCCCCTTCAGGTATAATAATATGTGCATATTTCTTGGATGGTTCAATGAAAGTTTCATGCATCGGTCTAACAGTATTAAGGTATTGATTACAAACAGAATCCAAACTACGGCCTCGTTCTTCAATATCTCTTTTTAAACGTCTAATGAAACGAATATCACTAGCGGTATCAACATAAACAAGAATATCACAAATATCTCTAACTTTTTCTTCTGCTAAAACAAATATTCCTTCAACAATAATAACATCTCTACCTTCCACTGTTTCGGTGATATCACTATGGGTATGTAGTGTATAATCATAAGTTGGTTTTTCAATTGTTTCTTTGTTTTTGAGCTGTTTTAATTGTTCTACAAGTAAATCGGTATCAAAAGCAAAAGGATGATCATAATTTGTTTTCACACGCTCTTCAAAGCTTAGATTGCTTTGATCTTTGTAGTAATCATCTTGTTTAATAATACGTACTTGATGTTGACCCTTAAAATAATCATAAAGCTGAAGTGCAATAGACGTTTTTCCTGAAGCACTTCCTCCTGCAATACCTATAATAACTGCTTGATCTCTCATCGTATAACCTTCCTTCCCATATCATTTTTTTCGACATATTGATCACATTCTATATATAAGATTTCCATTGGATGATTAGCCACATCCACTTCTTCTTTATCCTCATTATATATTTTTTTAACAATAAAGAAAAGATTAGAATGACTTGGCGAAAAAATTTCTATTTTGTCACCTACTTTAAAATAGTTACGCTGTTCAATAGTAGCTATATGACTTTCTTCATCATAATCAATAACACGCAACACAAATTCCTGGGTTGGATGTTCATCACGGATATTGTATAGTTGTTCATTAACACCAGGATTTTCATAAAAAAAGCCATGGCATAAGGCACGATTAGCAGCTTTTTCTAGTTCCTTAACATAGAAATCATTCATAATAAAATGATTAGGATCATCACAATAACTATCAATAAGCTTGCGATAAGTCGATACGACGGTGGCAATATAATGTAAAGACTTCATACGTCCTTCTATCTTAAAAGAATCAACACCTAATTCAATCAATTCACCAATATGATTGACTAAAGCCATATCTTTTGAAGACATGGTAAAAGGCATGTCATTTTCATTTGTAAGCAATGTATCATTATCATACAAATCATAATACCAGCGACAAGATTGACTACATCCTCCTCTATTAGCATCGCGACGAACTAAGTAATTCGACAACATACACCTGCCCGAATAGTGAATACACATGGCACCATGAATAAAATATTCTATGTCCATATCCGTTTCATTTAATATATCTTTAAGATTCTCATAAGTGACTTCACGTCCCAATACCACACGATCCATGCCCATATCTTGATAAAACTGAATTGCTTTTGTATTTAAAGTAGATAATTGCGTTGATACATGAACTTCTAATTTCAATTTCATTTCCTTCGCTAACATCATGATATAAGGATCAGCGACAATAATCGCAGTTACCCCAATATCATCTAAAGCCTGTAAATATTCCTTGATACCCTCTAAATTATTCTGATGCAAAATAATATTACAAGTCACATGTATTTTTGCATGATACTGATTTGCGAAAGCAACCGCTTCTTTAATATCATCAATAGTAAAATTGGAAGCCTGGCTACGCAAGGAAAATTCCTTACCCCCAATAAATACCGCATCAGCCCCATAAATAATCGCAATCTTTAATTTCTCTAAATTACCTGCTGGTGATAATAGTTCAGGCTTTTTGATAATTTGTCTTTTTCCATCAATGATTTGACTCACGTTTCTCATTATCTATCTTCCTTACATCTTCTAATTTATAAACGGTATTATCAAATAAAAAACCTCTAGATAAAGGTTTATTCATTTGATAAAGCAATGCTAGTAGGGCCTTGACATCACGATCATAATTGATACTACTCAAAGCATCACTATAAATAGAAGCCACTTCTATAGCTTCATTATCATCCATGAATAATGTTTCAATATATAAATAATCCATATCTTTTATTTGATTAAATAAATCTAATGTATATAATCTTTCCTCACTAAAAATAAGCGTACTATGATTATTTTCAAAGATATGCATTTTCTTTTTAGATGATCTATCTTGAATCATAAGATGATCATCATTAAATTCTTTATGTGAAGCTGCTTTATAGTTGGAAAGCAGTTTTCTTTTACTAGCAGCCATATACTCTACCCCATGAGCAAACATCATTAATGGTATGGATGTTTCATTTTTTATTTGGATTTGTTCTTCTAAGGAAATAACATGGGAAATGAAAGCACTCGTTATCCCAAGTTTAGCTAAAGTATTGATACTTTGCGCGTTTGTATTGAGGGTTTCTGGAGCATACATCATATCCAAATGATAACCTTTATCCTTAACAATTTGTAATACCCCAAAATCCTGAAACAAGATACCAGTTATATGAATATCCTGTAATTTATCTATATAAGTTTCTAATTCGGCTATTTTATCTTGATCATATAAGCCATTAAGACCCACATAGAAATGACAATCAGGATATGATGCAATCATATCCTTGATTTCATCAATCTGAAAAATATGAGGGGTATAAAAGCTATAGGGTGTTCCTAGTAAATAATAGTGAATACCCATATCATGATAATCATATAATCTTGATTTGTTATTGAGTGATATGAATAGTTTCATGGTGTTCCTTTCTCTTTATAATACCGATACCATCACCAATAGGATAATAGACGATATCATAATCTTCATGATTAAAAATCCAATCTCTAAAACGTTTAATTTTCTTGACTAATTGTTTGGTATTACGATTCTTGATATGATCAATATCATAAATCATACCATGAAAATCTAAATTATCCACAATAACAATACCATCTTCCTTAACAAATGTTATATATTTTTCAAAGAATTTCTGGTATTGCGCTTTTGCAGCATCAATAAATAGACAATCATAGGGTTGATATAATAATTGATTGGTATCAAAGGTTAAAGCATCATCTAAATAGATATGAATACGATTGTCTAATTGATAATGACGAATGTTATTGATAGCTTCATGATATTTATCGTTATCTATTTCTATCGTATCAACTTTTAAATCATTAACATTTAAACACATCATCATGGCTGAATAACCTATGGCACTGCCTATTTCTAAACAGGAAGTGGCTTTTATTTCATTGAGTTTATCAATCATAAAAGTTATGCCTTCTTTTTGCATAATGGGTATATTTCTTTTTAAGGCATCAATTTCTATATCCGTTAACTCAACCATAAATCATTATCCTTTGCTTCTTGAACTTTTTGTTGATGTTCTTCATAAGTTTGTGAATATACGACAATGGTATTAGAGGCATCATCAGGATCAATTTGGGCAAAAAAGTAGTAATAATCATGTTCAGTATAGTTTAAGCAAGATTCTATGGTGCTTGTTGGTACACAACATATTGGCCCAATTGGTAATCCTGTGTATTTATATGTATTGTACTTAGAGTCTATTTGAGTTTGGGAAATGGAAACATCAACGCCTGTTCTTTGCCATGCATAATTAACCGTAATATCACTTTGCAGTAGCATGCCACTATCTAAGCGATTTTTAAATACACCAGCAATCATAGATCGATCCGTTTCATCAGTTCCCGACTCTTTTTCCACAACTGAACAGAATGTTAAAAATTCATGGACACTCCAACCAGTTTCTTCTATTTGATCTTTATAAGGCGTAAGCATTTTATCCATCATATCTAATACTACTTTTGTCATAGCTTCAACATTTAAACTATCATCATCCAAATAATAGGTTTCGGGATAAAGATAACCTTCTAAAGGATAATAGATATCACCATCCAAAATGCTTTCATCTAAGAACCAATATTCTGCAATAAGACTATTTAAAAAATCGGTATCTGCCCATTGTTCAATCACTTCATCTTCAGATATATCCAATATTTCTGCAAACAAGGTGGCATTATCACTCATAGTTGATCCTTCAATAATGGTTAATTTCGTACTATTAATATATTCCTGGGTAGGATTTTGAATGATATCAAAGATTTCTTTTAAAGACATATTCTTATTTAAAATATAGGAATTAGCCTGTAAATTATCATATGTATTGAGTCTTAAAAATATTTTTCCGCATAACTTATCATTCACCAGTCCAGCTTCATCTAAAACATCCAATATACCTGATGCAGAAGTTCCTTCACTAATATCTACAATTACTTCTTCATCACTAGATGATACAGCTGAAATCCCATTTTGATAATAAAAATAAGCCCCAATCGCTAATACCACAATAATTCCTATAATAATCCCAAATATCTTTTTCTTACTTCTCATTTACATCCCTCACTCTGGTTTTATTATATGCGATAATACAACATTTATCAACCAAAAAAGCTATAGATAACTATAGCTTATAATGGTCTACCTTCAATCATACATACTGGTTCAGTAATAGAATATACATAATGTGTTTCAAACAAGACACCACGATATTCGCCTTTTTTAATTTCAAAGCTTTCAAGTGTGCCACCTTTTTGACTAGCCACAACAACCCATTTTTCATGAACTAAAACCATACATACAGGATTTTCATCCGTTTCCATATATTCAATAAACTTTAATTCACCAGTTTCTTTATTCATTTCTAAAGTTGATACACTATCATGACCTGCATTAGCAACAAAGAGATAATCAGCGGATACAATAATATCAGTTGCTCTATTTTTAACATCTTCTTCATCCTTAGGATATGTATCAATTTCCTGAACAAAAGTAAATGCACCATCATCATATTGATAAACACATACTGTACTAGATAATTCATTTAAAACATAAGCAAATTTTGCATCACGTGAGAATACAACTTTCTTAGGACCACTACCAGGTGTTACTTTAAATGTCAGTTCATCATTTCTTTCCAAGAAACCATCTTCTAAGATTGTATATAAAACGACTTCATCTGTACCCAAATCTGTAACAACCATATAATGACCTTCAGGTGTTTCATCAATGGAAGTAGGATGTGGTTCCGCTTGATATCTTTCATCAAGACCATGCCCTTCATGTTTTAATGTTTGCGCAACTTTTGTGATTTTTTGTTTGACAATAGGTATCATAACAACTTCACCATTATAATAGTCAACCGCATATGCATTTTTTCTCTTTTCATTCACAAATGCAGCAACATAAGTTTTACCTTCATCAGTTGCTTTCGCTGCTAAACCAAATTGCAAATCCATTTGTGCATACTGATGTAATCCACCATCTGTCATTCGACCTGTCCTGTTTTTATAACAAACAAAGGCATAGCGCTCACGACGACAAAGCGCAGCTGGATTTGATGGTGATTCATAGAATTCCTTCTTTAATATTTCGCCATTATCAATATCTAGATGAAAAGCATAAATACCTCTTGTTAAATCATTGCCGTTACTGCCCACAAAAAGTGGTCTCACATTTCTTCTTTTATTAAACAATCCCATTAATTAATTCCTCCTAATGCTACAAATTATGCCATTATAATATGAATTCAATATAAACATGGACGAAATACTTTACTCATCTTCACTCGTAAATGCTGCAAATACAGCTTCAATCATATCCCATTCTGTCTCCGATTCAACAGGATATAAATTGCCATCCTCATCAAATACTGAAGTCATCACTTCAGGTTCATCTTCATTTTCATCATAATAAAGCACATAATTCTTATTTGTTTCTTCACTTTCAAAAGTAAACAAAACAGTATATTCTTTTTCATTACCTTCATCATCAACAATCGCAATTCTATCGCTATCCATACCTATCTCCTTTGACCATCTAAATAACCTTGTAAAATTTCTACAGCTGCCATTTTATCAATGACCTTTTTTCTTTTTTTACGAGAGACATCTGCAAATATCAATTGATTGGCAGCAATAACTGTTGTTAAACGTTCATCAATTAATACAACCTCTACGTCCATCATCTTTTCTAATCTTTCTTTAAAATGAATGGAGATTTGTGCTCTTTCGCCCAAATCTCCGTTCATATGCTTAGGTAGACCTAGAACTATTGTATGAATATGATTTCCTTCAACAATTTTTTGAATATGTTTAGCAGCATCTCCATAATGATTTTCTTGAAAATGATAAGTTTCAACTCCATGTGCTATCATGTCTAAAGCATCGCTCATTGCAATGCCACATGTTCTTGATCCTAAATCCAAACCTAATATTTTTTCCACTATTTTGACTCCAAATAGAATTTAACAAGTTCTTCAATAATTTCGTCACGATCTACTTGTTGGATAATAGAACGCGCTCCTTTGTGGCTTGAAATATAAGCAGGATCATTAGAAATCAAATATCCAGCAATTTGATGAACAGCATTATAGCCTCTTTCATCTAAAGCCTGCGAAACTGTCATAAGATTTGCATGAATAACTTCTCGTTTAATTTCCTCTGTATTAAATAGACGTGTTTGAGTTAAATCCTTCGCCATAGCACATACCTCCTGTTTATATATTTCATCTTACACCATATTGAGAAAAATTGCTAGTAAAAGTGTCTATAAAGACATTTTAATTTGCAAAATTGCCTCATTTATTGACTCTAAAGAGTTGCATCCACCTTGGGCAAAATCAGGTTTTCCACCACCTCGACCATTGACAATGGTATTTATAGTCTTGACAATATTGCCAGCTTTATAACCTGCTTTTACCATAGAAGGTGTTAAACCAACAAAATAAGAAACTTTTCCATTATTTTCACTTACTAACACAACAATACCGTGTTGTAATTGATCTCTTAAATCAAATGCCATTTGTTTTGCTGAGGCATTATCTTTAGATACTTGATTGAATAAGAATTGAATACCATGAATATCTTCAATATCTTTAGATTTTTCTTTAGCTTCTAAAGCATTAAGTTTATCTAAATATTGATCTCTTTGCTTGGTAATGGTATTTGTTTGATCAATATATTGGGTCAGTTTTTCAACGATTTCATTCTTATTTTTGAGTTTTAATAAATCACTTAATGTTTGAATGGTTTCTTCGTTTTTTTTTAAAGCAAGATAGGCAGCTTTAGAAGTCACCGCTTCAATACGTCTTACCCCAGAACCAACACTTTCTTCTGATACAATCTTAAATAAACCAATTTGGGAAACATTAGACACATGGCAACCACCACATAATTCCTTAGAAAAATCACCAACAGTAACCACTCTTACAACATCACCATATTTTTCATCAAATAAAGCCATAGCTCCTGAATTCATTGCTTCTTCTTTATTCATATATGTGATATCAACAGGTGTTCCTTTAAATATTTCTTCATTAACAATATCTTCTACCTGTCTTATTTCCTCTAATGTCATCTTTTGCGGATGAGTAAAGTCAAAACGTAATCTTTCATCATCAACATAGGAACCAGCTTGAGCAACGTGTTCCCCTAAAACCTGTTTTAAAGCGGCTTGAAGTAAATGGGTTGCTGTATGATTATTTTGAATCAAAGAACGTTTACAGCAATCAACAACCAATTCAAAAGTATCACCTACTTTAACTGTTCCTGCTAAAACTTCAATGGTATGTAAATGTTGTTTATGAGGTGCATTAGCAACATATGTTACTTGCAGTCTTGAAGTATCATTATACATCATACCACAATCTGCACATTGCCCTCCCATTTCCCCATAGAATGTTGTTTTATCTAAAATAATTTCACCTTTATCAGTGATTTCATCACATTTAACACCATCCTTAAATGTGGCAATAACTATGGCTTTTATAGGCGTTGGATCATATGTAAATTCAGATGGTTGATCAAAAGCCATGAGGTCTGGTTTTTGAGAACTCATTGATTCAGCTTCACCACGGGCATTACGTGCTCTTTGTTGTTGTAATTTCATTTCTTCATTGAAGCCATCTTCATCAACACTAAAACCTGATTCTTCAGCAATTTCAATGGTTAATTCTAATGGGAATCCATAAGTATCATATAGTTTAAAAGCATCTTGACCAGCCAATACTTTTCCTTCTGTCTTATCAAGCATTTGGGCTAATAATCTTTCACCATTTGATAAAGTCTTGTGGAAAGCTTCTTCTTCTTTTTTCACTAAGCCACTCACATAATCTGCTTTATCTGGTAAATAATCATAGAAGTCTTTCATATTATCAGCCACAATATAAACCAGCTTGTACATAAAAGCATGATCAATGCCAATCTTCTTTCCATATCGAACCGCTCTTCTTAAAATACGTCTTAAGACATAACCTCTACCAACATTATCAAATAAAGCACCATCACTTAAGGCAAAAGTCACAGTACGAATATGATCCGCAATTACACGATAGGCCATCTTATTATCAGTATATTTAACTGTAGTCATTTTTTCAGTTTCATGAATAATAGGTAAGAACAAATCTGTATCAAAGTTGGTTTCACCACCTTGCACAATACTTACCAATCTTTCAAGTCCCATACCAGTATCAATATTCTTTTGTGGTAATTCCTTATAATCTTTACGATCAATGGCAGGATTACAATCATATTGTGAAAATACGACATTCCAAACTTCAATGTAACGATCATTTTCCATTTCTTCAAAGAATAGTTTTTCTCCTAAGTGCATTGGATCATATTTTTCACCACGATCATAAAATATCTCAGTATCTGGTCCTCCAGGCCCTTCCCCAATTTCCCAGAAATTCTCATATGTCCTTAAAATATGACTAGGATCTACGTGGCATACATCTGTCCATATACGATAAGCTTCTTCATCATCAGTATAGACTGTCACATACATTTTTTCTTTTTCAAAACCTAACCATTCATCACTTGTTAAAAATTCCCATGCATAAGGAATAGCATCTTCTTTAAAATAATCACCAATAGAAAAATTGCCTAACATTTCAAAAAAAGTATGATGTCTAGCTGTTTTTCCAACATTTTCAATATCATTTGTACGAATAGATTTTTGCGCATTAGCAATTCTATTAGAGGCAGGTTTTTCACTACCATCAAAATATTTCTTTAAAGCCGCAACACCTGCATTAATCCAAAGCAAAGTTGGATCATTATGTGGTATTAATGATGCACCAGGTTCAATCATATGATCTTTACTTTTAAAATAATCTAAAAACATCTGTCTAATTTGACTACTTGTTAAATCTTTCATAACTTCTCCTTCCAAATAAAAAAAGTCCTTCCTATAAGGAACGACATCATCGCGGTACCATCCTTTTTCATAGCAAAGCTACACCCTCTAAGCCGTTAACGCTGACAAGCGTTGATGTTTACATCACTCTTGGAAGTAGCTTTCTTCATCATAGTCTAAAAATTCACACCAGCCATTTTCTCTCTTAAAGTCCTATTATGAATACTTATCTTCCGCATCGATTTTACCCAGACATTATATCGAAATTATATGTAAAAAGCAATGAATTTTTTCATTGCTTTAAAGTAATGAAACCACTAAAACACAGATCGTACTTAGCAAAGTTCCTGCAAGATAATATTCTGCAAATGCTTGATCTTCAGATATCTTATTAAAACGTGTAATGGATTTAGCTGTTAATACTAAGCCAACAGATGAATATTGCTGAATGGATAAAAAGAATAACATGATAATTCTTTCTAATGTTCCAATCATTTTTCCTGTTTTTACAACATTTTCATCTTTTTCTAATGGTTTATACCATTTCATAATGGATACAATGAAAAGATTGACTGGTTTATGTATTAAAAATACTTTTAAAAGAATTGACAATACATATTGAATTGATAAATCCATATTTTCTAAAATTTTTATCATAATGTCATTATATAAATATACATTTTTTGATTGTAATATGAAGTATGAAACAATTATAATGGTTCCTAAATGAAATAATTGGTCAACAGAAAAAATATATTTTTGATAATTACTAAGAATCTTCTCATTAACTAGATAATACTTAACTATATCAATAATTCCATGAGATATAATTAAAATAATCCAATACTGATTTTCTAAAGTTGGAACAATCATGTTACCTAAAACAAAATATACAAATCCATATATGCCACAATGTATCCATACCCACTTAATATCTTTTTCTTTTTTGCTAGCAATGTAATTATTTTGGAAATAAAAATCAGCTATTATATGAACTAACGACAGTACTACAAAAATATCATGATAATTTTGCATGATAATTCACCTCATTTAATATAGAATTAATAGCACAAAATGATTCTTCATAAGCATAATAATGTGATTTAGAAAGTAACTGTTGAATATTCGACTGTGATACGCCAAAATGTTGTGCCGCAATACTTTGGTTGTCATTTTCAAACAACATATAATTAATTATTTCTCTTTGTTTACTGGTCCAGTGACATTCAATACTATACATTAATTTAAAAATCGAATTAAGAGATAATTCCTGAAGACGGTTGTCACCATTTATTAAAATTTGAATATCATATAAAGCTTTTTTCTTTTTATTTTCCAAATTTTTTAAGTTATTAATAGCTTCTCGAGCCTTATAATATCCAGGGCCATCTGCTCCAATAGCCATATCTTTATTAATTCTTGTAGAAATACTACCAACTCCAACTCCAAAGCGAATTTTTACAGGATATAATTCTTTTTTAATATAGTAAATTATTTCCATAGTATATTGACCTAAATTCAACAAGCCTTGAAATTCATCACCTAATGTTATAACGAACTTTGAAGCAATAACATCATTATATTCTTTATTGACATGATTCAAAGTTTGTTTAAGCTTTTCTTGTACGTCCTCTCTATTTTTTATTTTTTTTGACTCAACTATATCACCTATTATCGCAATATAAGGATGCGCTTCACCAATCATCATAAACATATTCATCACCTCGTACACATTATACAAGATTCTTTTAACATAATCAATAAATATAAGTTATTTAACTTATATTTATTGATTATAAGCTATTTGACTTATATTATTATATCTAAATACATATTAATTTTAAATTATTACTTACATTTTTCGCAGTTTAATTTTACTGTTTTTTACAAAAATCGCAATATAATATAAGCTATATAACTTATATTTATTAATTATAAGTAATATAGCTTATATTTTTTTAAAAGAAAAAGCCTCATTGAGGCTTAAGCTTCTAAGTTTTCAGTTTCATCACTAGGGAATAATAATGCTCTTACTTTTCCTTCAATTTCCGCAAAGACATCAGGATGTTCAGCCATATATTTTTTAACGTTTTCACGGCCCTGGCCAATCTTTTCACCTTGATAAGCATACCATGAACCAGATTTATCTAGGATATCATTTTCTGCTGCCAAATCAATTACTTCACCATCTCTGGCAATACCTTTGCCATAAATGATATCAACTTGTGTTGTTTTAAATGGTGGGGCAACCTTATTTTTAACAACCTTTATATTGGCTTTATTACCAATAACTTCAGTGCCATTTTTAATTTGTTCACCACGTCTAATTTCAATACGTACAGATGAATAGAATTTTAAAGCACGTCCACCCGTTGTTGTTTCAGGATTACCATACATAACACCAATTTTTTCTCTTAATTGGTTAATGAAAATAATAGAACATGATGTCTTATTAATAAGCCCTGATAAACGACGCATAGCTTTTGACATCATTCTAGCTTGTAAACCTACAGAGTTATCACTGATTTCACCATCTAATTCATTTTGTGGTACCAATGCTGCTACAGAATCGACAACGACCAAATCAATGGCATTACTTTTAATCAAGGTTTCTGCAATAGCCAATCCTTGTTCACCACTATCTGGTTGCGATAAAATAAGTTCATCAACATCAACACCTAAATTTTTAGCATAGACAGGATCAATGGCGTGTTCAGCATCAATAAAAGCTGCACGTCCACCTTGTTTTTGCACTTCCGCAATGGCATGTAATGTTAAAGTTGTTTTACCACTTGATTCAGGACCATATATTTCAATAATACGCCCTTTTGGATAGCCACCAATGCCTAAAGCAGCATCTAAAGTTAAGGAACCAGTGGAAATCACATCCACATCTACGGCAACACGTTCTCCTAATTTCATAACAGAGCCTTTACCAAATTGTTTTTCAATTTGTTTAATGGCATCATTAAGATCTTTTTCTCTTCTATCTTCTTCCATTTCTGTTTTCTTTGTTTTTCTTTCAGCCATAACGCTACCTCCTTTTATATTTCATTAATCATTCTTAATGTTTTTTCAATTCCTAGTAGAATCGCTTGTTCAATATTTTGATTGCGTATACTGGAAAGTTGAAAACAGAATGTTGAAACCTTATCGTGATATGCCACTGCTAAATAAATATCATCTTCTTGTGCTAAATAGCCACTATAAGCAAGGCATATATCACTTTGAAATTTTTCTCTTCCTTTAATAGCCATCAAGCCAGCTAGCTCCTGACTATCACAGCCATAATAATTCACTACTTGAGCATCAATATCTAACAATCTGATAATAACATCAGGTTGCGAAGATGATAATGTTCCTTTATATATGCTATCATTATCGATTGCCATATGGCTAGCAAAATCAACGCCTAAAAAGTCAATGCAACTTATTGTCAAATCCTTTTTAATTAAAACACGTAATAATTCATCCATTACATACTTTCAAAAATGTATTGGCTATTCTTCATTAAATAATCAATACCACTAATAGCAGATATAAGGGTCGCTAACCAAATCATAATTTGATCCATAGGAATACCTATAGATGCAAAAATAACATTATTCAGCAAGATAATACATATAGCAATCATCTGTGTCATAGTTTTAGCTTTACCTAAATAGCTTGCGGCTAAAACAACATTTCTTTGACTTGCCATCATACGAATGGCATCGACAATCGTATCACGAGATATCATAATAATAGGAATAAGAATAGATATTCTATTAGACGAAGCTAATAAGAGAATAGTACAATTAACAATTAATTTATCCGCAATAGGATCAACAAATTTACCAAAGGTCGTAATCATATCATTTTTTCTGGCAAGATAGCCATCTAAGTAATCAGTTAATGAACTTAAAGCAAATATAACGAATAAGATGATATCCAATAAAGAAAGTTCTGTTGACAATATATCATAAACAGGAATAGAAATACCCATTGACTCATAAGGGAACAAATATACGATGATAAATACTGGGACACTTATTAAACGAATTGTTGTAAGTTTATTCGGTAGATTCATTTTCCAAATCACTCTCCAAAGTCAAAATAAAGTTACATGGATTAGGATCATTTGTATCCTCATCCGTCAATTCAATTTCTTGACCATTAATATAATATTTTTGTGTACCATTATTACCATTACGTAAATTCAATGATACAAATTCATCCACACTAAATTCTAAAGTCACAGTTTCAGCCACTGTTTCGTCATCATATTCACTTGCATCATGATAAATTTTTGATACAAAAGAATCATATGATTCATCGTTAACAGTTAAAGATGCCCAGCATGCACTATAATATTCCACTGTAAATGTAAAAGTTTCAGTTCCTTCTGGAAGTGAAAAACTATAATCTAATACATCGTTTCTGACAAGTGTCACTTCGGTACTTGTTGTTTCTTCCTCTTCATCAGCATTATTTGTTGTTTCTTCATCCGTATTTTCACTATCAGTATCTTCAGTACCTATATCACCTTCTGTAGAAGTATTGGTAGTTGATTCAAAAGTAGGATCACTGCTTTGTTTACTAGTAAAATAAATACCAAACCAAACCACAGCAATAATGGCTACCACCAAAGCTAAAATAATACCACCGCGAATAATCTTGACATGTTGTTTATCTTCATAAACAGGACTATGCCTAGCTAAATGTGGTTTTTCAATTTTAAATGTCTGGCTTCTTTTAACTGCATCTTTATTATGCTGTTCTTTCATTTCCTTATCTTTTAGATCTTCTAATTCTAATTCTCTTGTTAATTGTAAATATTGTGAGGTTAATTCCTCTAATTCATTTTGTTTAAAATCTAAAACATTCGAAATCTTCTTCAAATACATCTTAACATAAGCTTCATCCCCTTTATAACGATCAAGCTTGCCTTCTTCTATATCTCTTAAAACCGCTACAGATATTTTTGTTGCGGCTGATAATTCTTCAATTGTAAGATTTTTTGCTTCTCTTTTTTGTCTAATAGTGTCGCCCAAATTATCCACAAAGCTTCCTCCTTGCATTTTCAATATTCATCTTTTTCATCACACATTTTTTCAATACTATTAAAGCACAATTTAACATTTTTGACAACTCCAACACTATTATTTTATGAAATTATGTCTTTGTTATGAATTTTTCATCAAAATAAATAAAAAAGCCGATTTATCATCGGCAAATGCTCATTCTGATAAGCCGCATTCTGTTTTTCAATCGATTATTTATCTATGCTTCGCATCTCCATATCAGTTCATTTCCCTATCTGGAGTTCCCCTACCAATATTTGGGTTTCATCCTTGCAGAGTTTACCTCTTTTCATTCTTTCTTTTCAAAAAGACATCGTTTCTGTGGCACTTTATGACTTATCAACCATGCTTGCGTTTAGGTCTTAGGTCTGTCGTCTAAAAGCCTATATTTATTAGATATAGTACAAACACTACAATCATCGCAGATTGTGGATGGGCGGACTTTCCTCTGTTTCCAGCAATCGATTCTCATGAGCAAAGCTATTTTACAAAATTTCAATAAAAAAGACAAGTACTAATTACTTATCTTTATAAACTTCTTTTTCAAGATTAGAAATACGTTTTAATATATCAACATTTGAAGAAATATTTTCTTCCATAGAGCGTATATTTTCTTGTTGTATAGATTGTTCTTTTTCAAGTTTGGAAATTTTCATTTTTAATGCTTTATTTTCTTTTTGCAGATTTTCATTTTGCTCATATGATTCATTTAGCATAGCAGCAAAAGTTTCATAATCTTCTCTAACTGTATCTAAGAAATAATCAACTTCACTTGCACTATAACCTTTAAAGTCAACCTGAAATTGTTTGTTTAATATTTTTTTTGGACTCAATTTAATTTTATTTGTCATATTTATCATCCTTTCTTTATCTATTTTACAAAAATAGGATATAAATGCAAGAAGTTTTTTAAAAATTAAGAAATTATCTAGTTTTCTTTAAAGTTACATAAATTCTATGTTATAATATGGGAAAATGAGAAAGGATGAGACTATGGTTAATTATCCTAATATGAAAAAACCACAGCCAATGATTCAAGAAACACATAGTGAAAAACATTATACAGCACATCGTGGAATGTCTTTAGAAGAGGATATTTCCATGTCTAATCAATATTATTTAGTTAATGATAAAGCCGTTATTTATAAAAAACCTACACCAATACAAATTGTCAAGGTGGATTATCCAAAGCGTGAAGCGGCAAAAATTGTTGAAGCTTATTATAAGACACCTTCCACAACCGATTATAATGGTATATATAGAGGTAAATATGTGGATTTTGAAGCTAAAGAAACAAGAGCTATGAGTTTTCCGTTTAGTAATATTTCCAAACATCAAATTGATCATTTAGATAGAATTCTAAAACACGATGGCATTGCTTTTGTGATTATTGCCTTTACCCAGCTGGATGAAGTTTATTTATTAGATGCTTCCTATATGGTAGATGAATATTATCACGCCAAGCGTAAATCCATGACTTATGATACAATCAAATCCTTAGGTCATTTAATTCCCCAAGGATATCAACCTAGATTAGATTATTTGAAAGTTTTAGATATGTTTTATTTTAAGGAGGGTAATGAATGAATAAATTAAAAAATATGGATCATCAACAAATCATTCATATCATTAAAATTGTATCAATGGTCATTATGATTGTTATTGCATCGGCAAGTATCTATTTTGGCTATGGTGTTATTCAACAAGTTGAAGGTTTTTCTAAGGATAAGCTTTTAAATAGCGAAACATCAGTACAAGTGGATCAGGATGGTAATGAATATTATTATTATGGTTCTGAAGGTGTAAAAAAGAATGTGGATTATGAGGATATTCCCCAAGTAATGATTGATGCTGTTTTAGCAGCTGAAGATTCACGTTATTTTGAACATAATGGTTTTGATGTACCAAGAATTATCAAAGCTTTAATGGGTAATATTGTGGCGGGTGGCATTACCGCAGGTGGTTCAACAATAACCCAGCAAACTATAAAAAAGTCATATTATCCTGATGCCCAGCAGACCATTACAAGAAAAGTTGGTGAAGTTATTCTTTCGATAGAAGCCACTTCCCAAACAACAAAAGAAGAAATATTGGAACTTTATTTAAATAAGGTTTATTTTGGCAGTGGTATTAACGCTATTGGTATTTATGCAGCTTGTCAGTATTATTTTGGTAAAGCTGTACAGAATTTGACACTACCTGAAGCTGCATTACTGGCTGGTACGATTAATAATCCTAATAAGTATGATCCATTTAATGATTTAGAAGCAGCTCAATCTAGAAGGGATACAGTTCTAGATTTAATGGAGTATCATGGTTATATAAGTGAGCAGGAATGTGAAGATGCAAAGTCAATTCCAGTCGAAAATACTTTAAATTACAATTCATTATCCGCTAATAGTGAATATCAGGCTTATGCTGATAAAGTGACGAGAGAAGTTTATGAAAAAACTGGTTATGATCCTTCTTCAACACCTATGATTATTACGACTTATATAGATACAGGACTACAAAGCTACTTAGATGAAATTGCTAATGGTGATGCCTTTGATTTTCCTGATGAATATTTACAAACAGGAGCTAGTGTACAGGAATCAACAACTGGCAGAATTGTTGGTGTATTAGCAGCTAGAGATTATGTGGCCATGGGAACAAGCTATGCTTATGCTGCTAGCAAGGAATTAGTGGCGACGGATTCAAGTTATAATTATGGCCAGCGTAATTCGCCTGGTTCATCATTAAAACCAATTGTTGCTTATGCTGCAGCTTTTGAATATTTGGATTATGCAACTTGTCATTATGTGCATGATGTTCCTTATAGTCAAGGTAGCTGGACACCAAAGAACTGGGATAATCAGTATCATGGTGATGTTTCTATTACTGAGGCATTGGTACAATCATGGAATTTAGCAGCTATTCAAACATTGAGTGAAGTCGTTGATGAAGTTGGTACAAATGAAATGATTTCTTATATGGAAGGTTTTGGCTTTGATATGTATGAAGAAGAATTCAATTTGGGTTACGCCATTGGTTCATGGAATACAGGTGTGTCTCCAGAAGAAGAAGCTGCTGCTTATGCAGTTATTGCTAATGGTGGAACTTATATTGAACCTCATACCGTGGAAAAGATTGAATTATTAGATACAGGTGAAGTTATCTATATTGATGAAGAAGCACAGGAAAATAGTGTTCAGGCTTTATCTGCAGAATCTGCTTTTATGATTCGTTCAGTTATGACGAGTTATGTTAAAACAGGTAGTGGTAGTTATTCATATTTGAATTTAGGTTATGAAATAGGTGCAAAAACAGGAACTTCCAATCATGATTCATCTACTTCTAATTCAAGTTTAGTAGGTAAGAACAAGGACTTATGGATGGCTGCTTTCTCCGCTGATTATTCATGGAGTGTCTGGTGTGGCTATAACTCTGAAGCTCAAAAACTAGGCTATTATCCTTCGGGGAAGCCAGCTGCGCAAATATCGGCACTGATTGCTAAGTATTTACATAAAAATGGTGTCCAAAATAGCTATCCTAGCCAGCCTAGTGGTGTTGTGGAGGCATCATGCGTATCTGGTATTTACCCTTATGTTAAAGCAGGTGATGGTGTTCCTAGTGATCGTATTGTTACTGGTTATTTTAAATCTAATAATACTCCTAGTGGCAGCGTTAGTGGTGCAAGCATTACGAGTCTATCAGAGTTTAATGCAGAAATTGTAAATGATAATCAAGTGAAAGTAACATTTAGTGAGTTATCTGAAAGTTATACATCAGGTACTCCTACAAAAACCTATACAGTGAATGGTAAGAGCTATACACTTCCATATTATGGTGATATTAATCAGGTTTATGGTAACGTTGTCTATGTAGCAGAGATTGCTGATGATAGTGGTAATGTTGTTCATAGTGAAACCTTATCAAGTAATAGTGCTACATTGAATTATACTTTATCAGCAGGTAAATATACAGTTACTGGTTATTATGCTTATGCAAGTAATATGAGTACAACGTCTAATAAGATTAGTCAGGAAATCACGGTTGAAAGTACAACCCCTGCAACTTATACTGCTAGTACCCCTACAACTACGTCTATTAGCTATACAATTACTGTTCCAACAGGTAGCAGTGTTACTGTTGAACTGAATGGTGCAAGTAAAACAATTACGGAAAGTAGTACAGTAACATTTAATGGCTTAACACCTTCAACGACCTATACAACAACATTTAGCGAAACAACTATTGCAGGAAATGTTAGAGAACTGAATGCCCATACATTTACCACTGCGGATAATCCATCAGCTTCTAATGATGATAGCGATTCAAGTGATTCTAGTAATAATTCTAATAGTGATTCAAATAATAATTCCAGCAATAATCGTTTAAATAGTAGTTCTAGCAACTCTAGTGGATCAGTAAAGACTGAGGACGAATAAAGAGAGATCTTATGATCTCTCTTTTAAGTACTTCTTTCTTTTTTCTTCATGGCATATATCAATGAGTGGACAATTTTGGCAATGAGGATTTAATGATTTACAGTGATAACGGCCAAAGAAAATCATTTGATGATGTGTTTTTGTCCACCTTTGTTTAGGAATAGCTTTTTGTAGTTTCTTTTCAACAATGATTACTGAATCATCTTTTTTCGCAAATCCTAAACGCTTAGAAATACGCTCAACATGTGTATCAACAGCAATAGCAGGTACCCCAAAACCTTCAGAAACAACCACATTAGCCGTTTTTCTGCCAACCCCAGGTAAGCTCATCAGCTCTTCATGAGTTGATGGAACTTCACCATTAAATCTTTCAATCAGCTGATTTGCCATTGCCTTAATATTTTTAGCTTTATGACGATACAAACCAATACTATGTAAATCTTTTTCTAATTCATCAATAGATACATAGGCATAATCTTCTACAGTTTGATATTTTTGAAACAAATTAACTGTCAGTTTATTGACTGAAGCATCAGTTGTTTGAGCTGAAAGCATTACCGCAATCAGTAATTGTAAATGATTTTCATGATTTAATTCACATTTGGCATCAGGAAACATATTATCAAAAGTATCTAATATACGCTTAACTTTATCTTTATTCATTATCCCACCAATTATAATCCTTAATCTTCTGATCAAATTGCTGATTTTCTTCATGCTTTGGTGCATAGCGTTTCTTGACACCATATTTTTGCCAATTATCCAATATTTTCTCAATATATCTAAAATTTACGACACCTGATTTAACCGCTTCATTTAAAGCCTCCATAATCATGACATCACTAAATCCCTGACTTTTAAAAGAATGAATAATCTCTATTTCTCTTTGTGATAAACTTCTGCCAAAAGCATCTTCAAACATTGAAACAAGATCCATATCTTTTGTTTCTTCAACTTCAATATCCAATAATTGTTTATACAGAGGTTTTAAATCTAAAGAACCATTCATTCTATTTAATAAATGCCTATCCACTAAAGATAACAGCACTTCATCAATTTTAGATAAAGATAATTGACAGAATTGACTTAATTTTGCTGGGGTTATAGGTTTAATATTCAAATCTATTAAAGTTATCATAATTATTAACAAATAAACCTGCTGATCAGTTAATTTCAATGATTTAGCTTTAATAACTAATAATTTTCGATAATCAATACAATCATAATCTAATAAATCTTCAACATTACTCATCTAACTTCACCGCTTTTATAAAATCTCCATTTGATAAATCATAATAAACATATAATAACATCTCATCATCCTGATATAAGCCATAATACACAAATCGTTCATTCTCATAAGCTATCTCTAAATCATCTAAAACAATATCATACTTCTCGGTTATCTTTTCTAATACATCATCTTTACTAACAACATCACCCTGATAAGTATCAACCAAATTCAAATCCGTATCATAGGCTACATAAGATTCTTCACCATCAATATTAACTTTTATCATATAATAAACGCTCTTACCTCGATATTCACTAAAATAATCCAGGTATTCGTAATTATTATCTTCACAAATCTGATTTCTAATTTCATCTAGATTATGTGTATAATTATAATATGGGACATGAACAAACAACATATAAAAAGTCACTACAACTAAAACAATAACTAATATAAGTGTACTAATAATAAAAGTTCGATTCTTCATATGTTCACCTCCATGAAAGATATTATACAATATAAACATAAAAATGCAAAACAAAAAAAGCTTCCAAAGAAGCTTTAACGACGATTACCTCGTGAATTGCCCATAATCAGCAAAAATATTCTAAGCATACTCATCAGCGTTGATATTAAGGCCGCTACATATGTTAAAGCAGCAGCATTTAACATTTTCTTTGCACCATCATATTCATAGTCTAATAAATAGTTTTGTTGAAGTATTTCTAATGCACGAGACGATGCATCAAATTCAACTGGTAAAGTAAACATTTGAAAAGCTAAAATACCACACATTAAAATAAATCCGAATAATGCTAATGGGGTACTTCCTAAAAGTAATCCAATCATAATGGCTATCCAGCCAAGATATTGACCGGCATTGGCAAATGGCAGAATGGCATTTCTAAAGGCAATAGGCATATAACCTTCTTGATATTGGATTGCATGACCACATTCATGAGCAGTGACTGCCAAAGAGGCAATGGAATGACCACGATATATATCAGTTGATAAGTTAATAGTTTGTTTAGATGGATTGTAGTGATCACTTAATTGTCCTTTAACTTCATAAATGTCAATATCATATAAGCCATGGCTATTAAGTATTTCTCTAGCTACTTGATAACCAGTGATTCCTCTTGAACAAGGAATTCTTTGATATTTACGATAAGCTGACTGAACTCTTGCCTGGGCTATGAGTGAAAGAATAGCAGCAATGATGACTAATAGTATTCCAATCATATAATATGTACTATAATACATTTTGATTCACCTCACGCGTATTGTATAGGAATATTGTGAACTAGATATGAAAAAAATGCAATGATTAATTCATTGCATCTTTTAATCTATTACTGGGCTTGAATGATACCGTTCTACTAGCTGGAATAATCATAGGTTCTTTTGTTTTGGGGCTAACACCTTTACGAGCCTTTCGGTCGTTAACTTTGAATGTCCCAAATCCAGAAATTAAAACCTTATCTCCTGATAGAAGGGATTCAGTCATAGTATCAAATACAACATTGACTAATGATTCCGCTTCTTTTTTTGTCAAATCTTGTTTTTGAGCAACAGTATCAATAAGTTCTTTTTTATTCATTTGTATTGCCTCCTAATTAAATCTAAGTAGAAGTATACCATTTCATTTGATTTAAAGCAACAAAAAATTATAAAACAATGGCAATAACATTGGTCTTTCCCTTATTGACAATTTTGCTTAAAATATCATGAACACGGATGCAAGCCGATTCATTCATAGAGCCAAGTTTCATACGCATGCCTTCATTAATGAGGTCTCCTAGTTTTCTACCAAAGACATCACAATCAAAGATAGCTGCTTTATTGTTTACCCCATTTTGTTGAAGATATTGGATAAAGGCTTCAGCTTGTTCTCTAGAACCAATGATTGGTTCAAAAGTAGATTCAATATCCACTTTTATCATATGAATAGTTGCCGCTTTAGACACAAGTTTCATGCCATAGCGAGGGCCTTGTTTAATGACCTCAGGTTCGCTAAGTTCAATATCATCCATCAACGGCAAAGCATAGCCATAACCAGTTTGTTTGACCATATGAATGGCATTTTGATAAACTTGATATTCCTGAGCCTTTTGTTTTAAATCCTGAATCTGACGTAAAAATAGGGCCGCATCAAAATGATCTTGTTCCAGTATTTCATTAAGTATTTCATTATAGAGTCCCTTTTTTTCTTTAATACGTAAAGTAGCTGAAGATGTAGATGTATCAACCGACATGAGATAAGCTTTTTGAATAAAATCAAATTGACTCATATTGTCTGCAATGATTTCAACATCACGAAAGCGATGAATAGCGGAAATAGATTTTTCTAAAGCTTCATCTAAAGTTTGTTTTAACCAATGTGTTTCATCCATCATGGCTATCCAGCGAGGAACTTCTATTTTAACTTCATGAATAGGAAATTCATATAATGCTTCTTTAAGTAAATGAGCTATATCATTTTCATTCATTTCATTGACTTTTAAAGGAATCGTTGGCACCTGGTGTTTTTGCTTTAAATCTTCTACCAATTCATGACATGTTGTACTGCGCGGATCTTTAGAATTAACAACAATCACAAATGGCTTGCCGATATTTTTTAATTCATGAATAATATCATCCGTAGCTTGTTGATAATCCTTACCATCTATTTCACAAATCGAACCATCACATGTCACGACAATACCAATCGTCGAATGATCTAAAATAACCTTTTTAGTGCCAATACGTGCTGCCTCATCAAATGGTATAGCTTCTAAATACCATGGTGTTTTGACTTGACGAATACCCGAATCATCCTGATAACCTTTAGCCCCTTCTATCACATAACCGACACAATCTACCAAACGGACATGAACACTTAGATTATCATCAACATGAATATGGGCTGCTTGATTAGGTATAAATTTTGGTTCAACTGTCATAATCATGCGTCCTTCACCTGATTGCGGTAATTCATCAATTGCGCGAAGTTTAGCATCAGGATCATCTATATATGGAATAACAGCCACTTCCATAAAACGTTTAATAAATGATGATTTTCCCACCCTCACTGGTCCTACAACCCCAAGATAGATATCACCACCACAACGCTTACCAATATCTTTCAATATTTCTTGCATAAATATCCTCCTTCGTTTCATTATATGAAAAGGATAAAACTTTATGCAAAAAGGTCATTATTTCATGACCTTGTAGCTATGATTCATTGGCCCACTGCCTTTACCTAAATCCAATCCATATGCTAAAGCACCAGTTAAATATTCTTTTGCCTTTTCAATAGCTTCTACTAAAGAATAATCTAATGCTAAATAAGAAGCAATAGCACTTGATAAAGTACAACCAGTACCATGCGTGTTTGGATTATCAATACGCTTAGAAATAAACCAATGATAGTTATTACCATCATATAAACAATCCTGGGCATCTTCTATCAAATGACCACCTTTAACTAGTACATTCACATGACTTTTATTATAAATAAGCTTAGCCGCTTCTTCCATAGTTTCTTTATCTTTAATTTTTAAACCACAAAGAACCTCAGCTTCAGGAATGTTTGGGGTAATAAGCGTAGCAATAGGAATGAGTTCTTTTTGTAATGTTTCAATTGCCTCATCACTAATCAATTTTGCTCCACTCGTAGCCACCATCACTGGATCCACGACAATATTTTTAGCATCATATTCATTTAATTTTTTCACAATTGATAAAATTAAATCACTGCTAGATACCATCCCTATCTTAATAGCATCAGGATAAATATCCTGAAAAATACAATCCAATTGTAATTCACAAAACTCACTTGTCACATTCATAATGCCATAAACACCTGTCGTATTTTGTGCTGTCAACGCATTAATCACAGACATTCCATAAACTCCTAATGAACACATGGTCTTCAAATCTGCTTGAATACCTGCCCCACCACTACAATCACTACCTGCTATTGTTAAAGCTGTCTTCATTTAAATCCCTCCAATTTTGAATATATATATCAGCTATACTTTCTATATTTTCTCTCGCATATTGATCTTTAATGCCAATTACTTTAATACCACATTGCTTAGCAGACAAAGCACTATAAGCGTTATCCTCAAATAAGATACATTCATTTGCATTTTTATGGATATATTTTAATATTTCTTTATAAAATTGTTCATCTTTATTAAGCTGCAAATCATCACAAGTCAAAATATCATTAAAATAATGAATAATCTTTAATCTTTGAAAACTTATATTGATGAGTTCTTTAGCTGATGAACTAACAATATATAAAGAATAGTCTTTATTCTTTAATATATTGAAAATATCAATAATACCTTCTTTTAATGGGACTTCATTTTTATAATAATGATATAGATATCTTTGTAATGATAAAATAATATCATTGATAGAATCCGCTAAATCATAACGTTCCTGCAAATACTGTGCACTTTGTGCAAAAGTCATAGGATAAAGAATATCATTTAAAGATTCATCAGCTATGATGCCTTTATCTTCTAAATATATTCTCCCTAGATTTTCATAAATACCCATTGAATCTAAAATAGTCCCATCCACATCAAATAAGCCTACCATTAAAGCAACTCCAATAACTGCTTCGCCGTAGAGACAATATCCTGACTTTTAAATAATGCTGAAACAACTGCTACACCAGCAATTCCAGTATCCTTTAATTGTACGATATTATCAAGGGTAATCCCACCTATCGCAACTATAGGTATATCTATCATAGATGTGATATTTCTTAAATCATCAATTTCTAAAGGAATAGTATGATCTTTAGTCGATGTCGGAAATAGGGCTCCCATGCCTAAATAGGTTGCTCCTGATTGCTGGGCTTTTGTTGCTTCTTCTAGATTATGAGCGGTAACACCTATGATTTTATCTGGAAATCTTTCTTTCACCGTTTCTATTGATATATCATCCTGGCCAATATGAATACCATCTGCTTGACTCGCAATGGCAATATCTAAGTTATCATTAATAATAAGGGGAACATGATAACGATGACATAGTTCCTTTAAATCCAGCGCTTCCTGTAAAAACAGGGCATCATCTAAGCTTTTTTCTCTTAACTGAACCATCGTAACACCACCCTGCAAGGCTTTTTCGACTTGTTGATACAATGTTTCATCTTTTAACCAGCTACGATCTGTAACAGCATATAACTTAAGCATCGATTTAGTAAATTTCATAACGTGCCTTCTCCTTTATATCATCAATACTCATTAAATAAATAGCATCTATTAAATCATTACGATAAGTGGCATTGCCACTATGATTATTTTCCATTCTTTCATAAGCTTTTTCCCCGGCAATACCATGACACATAAATGCCAAAGCAATAGCATCCAGCTTCTCTTGTTGATTGACACTCATAAAGGCCGTACACAATCCTGAAAGCATGCATCCACTACCAGTAATACGACTCATCATAGGATGTCCATTATAGATCACATATGCTTTTGCTTCATCAGCAATAACATCTATAGCAGACGACACAGCAATAATACAATGATATGTTTTTGCTACTTCCTTAACAAAACAAACAACCTGTTCTATATTGTCTTTGGTTATTTGATCAATACTATTAGCATCAACACCTTTGGTTTTAGAATGTTGATACAAAGCCTTGATTTCTGATATATTCCCTCTTATCACATCAAACTGGATATATTCTAATAATTCCTCAACATATTGTTGTCTTAGCCTGGAAGCCCCAATACCAACAGGATCCAATAATATCGGAATATGTTTTTGATTAGCTGTCATTCCTGCCTTTTTGATGGCAGCAAAACGATTTTGATTAATTGTTCCTAGATTTACATCCAGCCCTTGTGCCATAGATGTAATATCTTCAATCTCCAAAACTTCATCAGCCATAATTGGTGATGCGCCTATAGCTAAAATGATGTTAGCGACATCATTTGCTGTAACATAGTTTGTTATGGCATGAATTAATGGCTGTTGTTGCTTAATATGCTGTATGATGTTTTCGATATACATATAACCCCTCTTTTCTTAAACATTATAGCATAAAAAAGAAATTCATTTTTATGAATTTCCAGCTTTTTGCTTTTGTTTATGTTTTTTCTTAATTTCTTTACTCCAGTATTTATTAGCTGTTTTCAAAAATGTCTTTTCATTAGGTAAAGTCACAGATAAATGAATATCTATGTCTTTAATAATCGCATTAGCAAATTTCTTTATTTGATTACAAACAATAAATCTATTATTCGTTTTCATAATAGTTAAACATGAACCAATACGAATATCTCCTTTATATTCTAGTTTTTCATGTTGACACCAGTTTTGTATAATTTTTAATGATGTATCGCATTTTTCACATTCAAATTCATCACAAATAACCAATGTATAAATATGGGCTGATTTTTGTTGGGATTCTAATTTTTGAAAGATTTCAAGGGTTGATGAAGGAATGGAATTTAAAGCCACAAAGAAACAAAAGACAACCTGATCATAAGCAAAGAATGTTCTTTCATCAAAGTTATCTATATGGCGTATATCTAAGACATCACATTTCTTTTCTAAATATTTACTTAGTTTTTGGACATAAATATCACTAAAATCCTGAGAATGTTTTAAACCAGATGATATCAATAAAACCTTAGACATGATGATCAACACCTCCAAAAGTACGTAATGTTTCTTCTAATTCATTTTCTTCACAAAAATAAGCATCAACAGAAGAATAACTAAAACCTAATGTTGATTCATCTAGCATATCTTTAAATAACTGCATTTCATCAATTGTAAGATTTCCATAACCAATAACCAATAATTTCTTACGTAGTTGACTAATACCCAAATGGCATGTTTCACCATCAACCATTGTATAATAAGGTTCAAGATTGACAACCATTCTTTCTAACATCTTTTTAAAAGGTATATCAAAGCATCCATATTTAACTTTAGTAATATATATAATGAGTTGGCAATCATTCATCCAACGTGATATAAGACTCATATCATCTTTAAAATAACAAGCTCCTTCACATTTAAGGCATTCCAAGCCACCTGTGCATGAAGAATAATGAATATTGTCCAGATGAACAATAATAGAATTTTGAAATAAATCGGTAGATATATCTTTGTCTGTGATTACTAAATTCTGCATTTTGATCTCCTTTTATATACAACAAAATATTTTATATAAAAAGGGAGATTTTGTCAACGAAAAAGAAAAATGACATGGTTTATACCATGTCATTAAAATTTGCTGGAATTTGATTATTTTGAATAACGGAAATAATCTTAGACATTTGTTGATCAGATACCTGTTTATTTGTCATATGTGCTATCTTCTGCACAAATTCTTTGATATTGTCTTCGTCATTCAAATCTTTTGTTTGCAAATCATTAGCTAAAGCTAATATATCCTGTTTTGAAACATTGGTTTTCTTAGAAACCTTATCTAATAATTTATCCTGTTCCATTTTATCACCAGAATATTATATGTCCTATTTTGTAAGTTGTTCAGGTTTTAAGTCCCTCAACATAAGTGAAATAATTCTTTCCTGAGGATTGGCATTTTCAAATAAAACCTGATAAACGGCTTCACAAATAGGAATTTCAATACCATAATCATGCATTTTAACATCTTCATAAATAACCTTGCAGGTACGAATACCTTCAACCGTCTTGGTATTGTGCATCATAAAGTCAATAGCTCGGTTACTTTGTCCAATCGCATATCCTGCCTGAAAATTACGGGAATGAACAGATGAACATGTTACCACCAAATCGCCAATTCCAGTAAGGCCATAAAATGTTTCTACTTTGCCACCTTTTATCACACCATAACGAATCATTTCAGTTAAGCCGCGCGTAATTAAAGCTGCTCTGGTATTATCGCCATACCCAAGACCAGCAATAATCCCACTCGCTACCGCAATAACATTCTTATAAGCAACACCGTATTCGGCTCCCACTTCATCAGTTGATGTATAGACACGAAAATATTGATTAGAAAATAATAATTGAACATCTTTCGCATAAGCTTCATCTAAAGATACAGCACATACAGCCGTCAAAATTCTAACAACAACTTCTTCGGCATGCGAAGGACCAATAATTGATACAACAGGATTGATTTGCTCTTCATCAAAGACACTTCTAATAGTATCAGAGATACGTGAAGAAGTTTCTAAATCAAAACCTTTTGAAGCATTGATAATGGTTACTTTTTGCTTTAATAATGGTTTCACTTTTTCTAGGGTACTTCTAACAAATCGAGTTGGAATAGTAATAAGAATATAATCAGCACGATCAATAGCTTCACTTAGAGATGGTGTTGCTTTAATAGATTCTTCTAAACGGACATCTTTAAAATATTTATAGTTACAATGTCTTAGATTAATATCATCTATTTCATTTTGGTCAATACCATAAAGCAATACTTCATGACCATTATCGTTAAGCACACGGGCTAACCCTGTAGCCCAGCTTCCTGTACCTAAAATAGCTATTTTCATCTTAATCCCTCTTTCTACAAATAATATGAATAGGAGTACCTTCAAAGCCAAAAGCATCTCTTAATTTGTTTTCTAAATAACGTTTATAACTAAAATGCATATAATCAGGATTATTCGTAAATAAAACAAATGTTGGTGGACATACTGCTACCTGATTAGCATAATAGATTTTTAAACGACCACCATTGAATGTTGTGGTTGGATTCATGGTCTGGGCATCAATGAGAACATCATTAAGAACACTCGTAGATACGCGTAAGTGAGCATTCTCATTAACTTGTTTAATAAGTGGTAATAAATTATTCACACGTTGATTTTTTAAAGTTGAAACGAAAACAATAGGCGCATAATCTAAATATTTAAATTGTTCACGAATATCTTTTTCCATCTTCTGCATGGTTTTAGATTCCTTTTCGACCAAATCCCATTTATTAACAACCAAAATTGTTGGCTTGCCAGCCTCATGCGCATTACCAGCTACATGCTTATCTTGCGCGATAACACCTGTTGAACCATCTAATAAAGCTAAAACAACATCACTCTTTTCAATAGCCGACAAAGCGCGTAAAATAGAATATTTCTCAACATTTTCATAAATCTTGCCACGTTTACGCATCCCTGCTGTATCAACAACACAATACTTTTGCCCATCTTTTTCAAAAGCGGTATCAATAGCATCTCTAGTCGTTCCTTCAACTTGGGAAACAATAACTCTATCTTCTCCTAAAATAGCATTTGTTAAAGAAGACTTACCAACATTCGGTCTACCAATAACAGAAAAACGAATCTCATCTTCATCACGCTTTTCTTCGGAACTCGGCATCAATTGAATAATTTCATCCAAGACATCACCAATACCAATACCATGACTACCACTTACAGCTATTGGATCACCAACACCTAAGCTATAAAAATCATAGATATTATTCATATAAACACTATCATCAATCTTATTCACTGCTAAAATCAAAGGCTTCTGAGACTTTTGGAGAATACGAGCAACATACTCATCCTCTTTTGTTACTCCTTCTCTACCATTAACCACAAACACAATAACATCTGCTTCTTCAATCGCAATTTGAGCTTGAGCCTTAATCTGCTCTGTAAAAGTGGCATTTTCTATTTCAATCCCA
Source organism: Erysipelotrichaceae bacterium (assembly GCA_021201655.1). Lineage (GTDB taxonomy): Bacteria > Bacillota_I > Bacilli_A > Erysipelotrichales > Coprobacillaceae > JAJQDJ01. The sequence continues at coordinate 55,920 of JAJQEL010000057.1, forward strand.
CCCGTATCAATAACTCTAAATTCACGTGTCAACCATTGTGCAGTGGCATAAATACGATCACGTGTTACTCCTGGAATATCTTCTACAATAGAAACACGTTGCCCGACAATACGATTAAAAATCGTAGACTTGCCGACATTGGCACGTCCAACAATCGCTACAACACCTAACATAATGCATTCATCCTCTCTATCGCCAGCTGATAAATTGTTTGACTCACTTCATCTAAAGTCATATCTGAAGTATCAATTTCAATAGCATCATCCGCTTTCTTTAGTGGTGATATATCACGATGCATATCCTGATAATCACGACTTTCTATTTCAGCTTTAATTTCTTCAAGATTTGAATCCATACCTCTTTCAATGTTTTCCTTATGACGTCTTAATGCACGGCATTCAATACTTGCCACCTGATAAATTTTAAGCTTCGCATCTGGTAACACTACTGTCCCAATATCTCTACCATCTAAGATCATACCTCCATTTTTGGCCAGTTGTTGTTGCTGAAACACCAAAAATTCTCTTACATCTTTATATCGAGAAACATAGCTGGCATACATGGATACTTCATTTTCCCTAATTTTCTTAGAAACATCTTCACCATTAAGATAAATCTTATCACCTTTCATATCGATATGAATATCTGGTAGTAAATCGCATACTTTTGCCTCATCATTAACATCAACATCATTAATCAAAGCAAAATAAGCGACGCATCGATACATAGCACCAGTATCAATATAAGTATAATCTAATTTCTTCGCCAGAATCTTCGCAATGGTTGATTTACCAGCAGCTGCTGGTCCATCTATCGCTATATTAATCTTCATCATATTCCTCCTATAAAAAACTAAGGCATTGCCTTAGCTAAAAAAATACTGTCTCACGATAAATATTGCCAAAACAATAAATACCAGGATACAAAAGATAATAACATAATTCAAAAAACGAATCAACTTACTTTCGCCTTCCTCATCCTGAGGTTCTTCTTCATAAGTATTAAACTCTTCAAAATCACCTAAATTATAAGCTTTTGTCTCTTCTTTTTGTTGCGTTTTCTTTGACTCTTTCTCTTTCATAAAGTCACCAATTGTAACACCTTCTTCATATTTTTTTAATTCTTCTGCGTCTTCTTCTGGTGACATTGCGGCCAATCTTTCAAGTAGAGTCATTTTATTTTGTGGTTCTTCAACCTCTTCTTCAGTATTCTCATCTTTTTTGATTTTATTAAGAATATCTAAACGTGTATTATATTTTTCTTTGCCAACCTTAACCTTAGCATCATTTAGGGCACTCTTAATTTCTTCACTATCAATTGATAAAGTTTCATAAGATAAAGGTTCCTCTAATGTATCATTAAATGTTTTCTTTTCATCTTCTTTCATAAAAGATAAAAAATCATCTTCATCCTCTTCTTCGTTAGAAAATTCCTGTGGAGATATAGCTACCTCTTCTTTCATTTCATCTCTTAAATCCTTATATTTACTCATTCTTGTTTCTTTTTCCATTTTTTTCACCTGCTTTTTCCCATTATAGCATAGCCATTTATTGATTGCTATGATTTTTTTATGAAGGTATTTTGGTTATTCAATGCTAACTTTCATTATTTGAAAATTTTCCCTTTAAAAAAGGATATGAATGGTTTATAATAGAGTTATGAATAGGAGGAATAAAAAATGAGTTATAAAGTAAATGAAAATTGTATTGGATGCGGTACTTGTGCTGCTATTTGCCCTGATGTATTTGATTTAAATGCTGATGGTTTAGCTGAAAACATTATCGGTGATATTCCTGATGAATTATTAGATTCAGCTAAAGAAGCTGCAGAATCTTGTCCTGTAGAAGCAATTGTCGAAGAATAAAAAAACAAAAAGAATTCCATCTGGCTGGAATTCTTTTTTATTTGTTCTTTTGTAAATTCATCTCATTTTCAATACGAGTTTGTTTACTTGGATCCTTAAGTTCTTTGAAAAATGTAATTGTGATATGATTCTCTAAAGTGAACAAAATAAATAATTAAAAGTTCACTAAG
>JAJQEL010000094.1 GCA_021201655.1 Erysipelotrichaceae bacterium
TTTAATTTTGAAAAAATACTTTCTTTGGCAACTCTTTGAATACCTGTTAACATTGCAAGTGCAAGATAAGAATTATCTTTAAGTACTGTTGATAATAGTGATGCCAAATCGCCATGAATCTCTTCATAAAATCCATTAACATGAGCTTCAATAAAAGGTGTATCATATTCATCAATAAATAACATGACTTTTTTATCATAATATTTGTAAAGCATATTTGTGAGAAAGGATAGAGCATTAGTCATTTTATTTAAAGTGGATGTATTATCTAATAATTCTCTTTTAATATTTTCATAAATATTTTTTTCGAATATATCCATATCAAGATGATTTAATTCATTAGCAAAATATCCATATTGTTTTGATATTTGTTCTTTCAAATAAGATATAACTTTTTCTTTAGTGTCGTTAGCATCTTTAAATGTTAAAAATATTGTAGGATATTGATTGATACTGTTCGCATATTCGGTTTTCATGATATTAGTATCTTTAAATATATCTTTTGAATCCTTTTTAATATCAAAGAATTCAGCCATCATAGACATATTTAAGGTTTTGCCAAATCTTCTTGGTCTAGTAATTAATGTTACTTTTTTACGATTATCAAGGAAATCTTTGATCATAAGCGTTTTGTCCACAAAATAATAATTATTTTGTATAAGTTCAGAATATTCAACTATTCCAGTTGGTATAGCTTTTTTCATCTGTATCATCTCCTCATATTACTAGTATATCATAAAATCACTGAATAATCTTATATTTTATTCTAAGCCATAAATTAAAATGATATCTGAATTTTCAGATACCATTTCTATTTTAACGAATTGCTTTTAGGAATTGGTGCCGAACAAGCGGTCCCCTGCATCACCAAGACCAGGGACGATATAACCATGTTCATTTAAGGATTCATCTACAGCACAAATATATAAATCAACATCAGGATGATTAGTTTGTAACACTTGAATACCTTCAGGTGCTGCTACAACACATGCAAACTTGATATGTTTTGCACCCCTATTTTTAATACTTGTAATAGCAGCTGAAGCTGTACCACCAGTAGCAAGCATTGGATCTAAAACAAAGACATCGGCCTCTTCTAATGTACTAGGGAATTTTGCATAGTATTCTTTTGGCTCTAGTGTTTCTTCATCTCTAGCCATGCCAATATGACCAACTCTAGCAGTTGGAATGACTGTTTTAAAGCCATCTACTAGTCCTAATCCTGCTCGTAGTATTGGAACTAAGACAACATGGCGCATAAGTGTTTTACCAGTCATTGAAGTGAGAGGTGTTTCGATTTCAATGTTTCTTAAAGGTAAGTTTTTACCAACTTCATAGGCCATAAGCATACCAATTTCATCGAGGTTTTGTCTAAATTCTTTGGTACCTGTTTCTTTGTTACGCATAATAGTGAGTTTATGTTCAATCATCGGATGATTTAATATTGTTGTAGACATAGGATCCTCCTTTATTTTATATAAGTTTTATCTTGATACATAGTAACCTTATCAGTTAAAGCTTTTACTCTGGCTAGACATTCTGCTTTGATTTCATCAGTTTCATCATTCTTTAAACGATAAGCAATGATCTTACCAACTTCTCTAAAGTCTTCTTCATTAAATCCTTTTGTAGTCATAGCAGGTGTTCCTACACGAATTCCAGATGCTTTAAATGGTTTTTCTGTGTCAAATGGAATAGCATTTTTATTAGCAGTGATATTGATTTCGTCTAATAATCTTTCGGCTTTTTTACCAGTAATACCACAGCTTGCTTTGACATCAATGAGAATTAAATGGTTATCAGTACCATCAGCTACTAATCTGAAACCTTCTTCTTTTAATGAGTTTTCTAAAGCTTTGGCATTTTTGATAATTTGAGAAGCATATTCCTTGAATTCAGGTTGTAATGCTTCATAGAAGCATGCAGCTTTAGCAGCAATAATATGCATTAAAGGTCCACCTTGCATACCTGGGAATACAGCTTTATCAATATCTTTCGCGAATTCTTCTTTGCACATAATAACACCACCACGAGGTCCTCTTAATGTTTTATGTGTTGTTGAAGTAACAATATCAGCATATGGTACTGGAGATGGATGTAATCCAGCTGCTACAAGTCCTGCAATATGTGCCATATCAACCATAAATAAAGCATTATTTTCATGAGCAATTTCAGCCATCAATTTAAAATCAATAATTCTTGAATAAGCGCTTGCACCAGCAACTACTAATTTAGGTTTAATTGTTTCTACTTTTTCTCTAAAATCATCATAATCAATCATTTCTGTTTCTTTAGAAACACCATAACTATAAAAATCATATGTCTTACCAGAATAATTCACTGGTGAACCATGTGTTAAATGTCCTCCGTCTGCTAAAGACATACCCAAAACCTTATCTCCAGGTTGTAATAAAGCAAAATAAACTGCTGTATTAGCTTGCGCTCCACTATGTGGTTGAACATTACAATGTTCACATCCAAACAATTCTTTTAAACGATCCCTAGCTAAATTCTCTACTTCATCAACATATACACAACCACCATAATATCTTCTACCTGGTAATCCTTCAGCGTATTTATTTGTAAGCACAGAACCAGCCAATTCCATAATCTCTTCAGAAACAAAGTTTTCTGAAGCAATCAATTCAATATTATTTCTTTGTCTATTTAATTCTCTTTCAACACTTTCAAAAACGACTGTATCTCTCATTATTCTTCTCCTTCAATCTTCATCATTTTTTCAATTCTTTGAACATGTCTGCCACCTTCAAACTCAGTGTTTAACCAGGCATTCAATATTTCCACTGCTAAACCTTCACCAATCACTCTTTGGCCCATTGCTAACATATTTGCATCATTATGAGCTCTTGTCGCTTTAGCACTAAAAACATCATGACATAACGCACAACGAATACCATGAACCTTATTACAAGTAATAGATACACCAATACCTGTACCGCATACTACAACACCTTTTTCACAATCCCCCGATGCCACAGCACGTGCAGCCTTCACGGCATAATCTGGATAATCACAGCTATCTTCATTATAAGTACCAAAATCAACCACTTCGTAACCTTGATTTTGCAACTCTTGAATCAATACATTCTTTAAACGAAAACCACCATGATCACATGCAACTGCTATTTTCACTTCAATACCTCCTCAAGCATTTCTTGACTTATTTTACCCTCACGTAATATTTTTACACAACCTTGACTCACATCTACTACTGTACTTGCAATATTGTCGGTCGTTCTACCATCAACTACTAATTCAATACGTCCATCTAATTGATCTAGTACTTCTTTAGTATTGGTGGTATTAGGATGATTAGATAAGTTTGCACTTGTAACAAGCATTGGACCTGTTCTTTTTAGTAATTCCAAAACATAATCACTATCAGGAATACGTATACCAATAGTTGATAAACCATTGGTCATATAATCATCAACGCTATCTTTCTTTTTAAATACCATGGTAATCATACCTGGCATAAAAGCATCAATGATTTTCTTTGCGTCGTTACTTACAATAGCGTATTTTTCTATCTCCGCCTTATTGTATACCATTAAGGTAATAGCTTTAGAATAATCTCTATTTTTAGCATCCATTAAAGCATCAAGTGCTTGATGATCATTAAACTTAACACCTACACCATAAACTGTTTCTGTCGGAAAAGCAACAACTTTACCATTCTTTATAGCTTGACATATTGTCTCAAAATCATCAAATTTTATCACTTTTGTCACAATAATCACCCTTCGGTAGCTATTCTAACATAAAAAAGCATAAATGAGTATAAAAAAATAGAATTCAAGCCTTTTATGCTTGAATTCTATCTAATTAATCTTAATCATTCAATATATTAGCTGCGCCAGTAGCTATAACTTCTTTATACCAGTCATAAGATTTCTTCTTACTACGTTTATATGTACCATTACCATAATCATCAACATCTACATAGATAAAACCATAACGCTTAGACATTTGATTAGTAGAATTACTAATCAAATCAATTGGTGCCCAAGTTGTATAGCCCATAAGTTCTACACCATCTTCATAAACAGCATTATACATTTCAATAATATGTTGTCTTAAGTAATCAATACGATAATCATCATTAATAGAACCATCTTCTTCTACTGTATCTTTAGCGCCTAAACCATTTTCAACAATAAACAATGGTTTTCTATAACGATCATATAAATCAACCAATGAAATTCTTAATCCAATCGGATCAATCTGCCAGCCCCAATCACTTGAAGGAATATAAGGATTCTTAATAGCTGTTACAGTATTTCCAGTTGTGACATCTTTACCTTCCATTTCTTTAGCCACACAACTAGAAGAATAATAGCTAAAGCTAATAAAATCAACAGGATAAGCCTTCATGATTCTTAGATCTTCATCAGTCATTTTGATATTAAATCCTTTATTCTTATACATTGATAATAAATAAGCAGGATATTCACCATGAACCTGTGTATCACTAAAACAATAAATAGAACGCATTCTTTGTTGTTGCTCTAAGACATCTTCAGGTTTACAAGTGTATGGATAATATGTAATCTTTGTAAGCATGCATCCTACTTTAGCATCAGGAATATTATCATGGGTAATCTTAACTGCTAAAGCTGATGCGACAAATTGATGATGCATAGCTTGATAACAGACTTCTTCAAATTCTTCTGTTTTAAATCTAGATTCAATCAGTCCTCCAGTCATGAATGGATGTCTAATAATAGAATCAATTTCATTAAATGTGAGCCATAATTTAACTTTATCTTTATATCTCTTTGTTATAACATCCACATAATTTGTAAAGAAATCGATTGCTTTTCTATTATACCAGCCATTATATTCAGTTACAAAAGCTAATGGTGGTTCATAATGTGACATGGTGACTAATGGTTGCATACCATATTTTAAACATTCATCAAAAACATCATCATAAAACTTCAAACCTTCTTCATTAGGTTTCTTCTCATCACCACGAGGGAAAATACGCGACCAGGCAATAGACATACGATAAACCTTAAATCCCATACCTGCAAGTAATGCAATATCTTCTTTATAATGATGATAAAAATCAATACCATGACGTTTTGGATGATAGACTTCATCATCACTATTCAATGCTTTTTCAATATCTTCATCGGTAATTTCGCATAGTCCGTGAACATCAAGTAGGTCACTCATAGACTTAGGATCTTTAAACAAAGCAACATCGGATACAGAAACACCTTTGCCACCTTCTTTCCAGCCACCTTCAAACTGATTGGCAGCAGTTGCTCCACCCCATAAAAAATCATCAGAAAACTTCTTCATATAATTCTCCTTTCAATTTCTTCTATAAACATTTTATCAAGAATAAGCGTCTATTAAAAGATTTTTCAAAAATAGAAATAAATATCTTTTATTAGTGATTTAAAAAATTAAAATTATAATAATATAAAATTTTATATTTAACCCTTATAACCTTTTTTAAATTTGAAAATCCTTAACAAAAGGATTGAATAATCATATTATTTTTATCAATAATACTATTATCATTGATTTATCGTTGTTTCGTTGACATCGAAAATGCAACGAAAAGCTTTTCGTTGCGTTATTTTAGCAAATATATTATAATATACATTGAGGTGATAACATGAAAGAAACAAAAACTTTAGAGTTTAAAGAAAACGAAAATACAAATACTTTTTTAAAAACTGTGAGTGCATTTGCAAATTATTTGGAAGGTGATATTATTTTTGGTATCTCTGATAATGGTAATATTATAGGTATCGATAATCCTGACGAAGCTTGTTTAAATATAGAAAATAAAATTAATGATAATATAAAACCAATGCCAACATATACTTTAGATATACAATTTGATAATACAATTATATTACATGTATATGAAGGTCAGTTTAAACCTTATTTTTTTAAATCTAAAGCCTATAAAAGAAATAACACTGCTTCTGTTGAAGTTGACAGATTAGAATTAAATAGACTAATATTACAAGGTCAAAATTTAAATTTTGAAGATATTATTTCCAATAAGCAAGATTTAACTTTTAATGTGCTCGAAGAAGATTTTATTCAAAAACTCGGTATGCAAAAATTGAATGAAGATGTACTCATATCTTTAGGATTTTATACTTCAGATCACTCTTTTAACAATGCGGCGGCTTTATTAGCTGATAAAAATCAATTTAGTGAAGTTGATATTATTAGATTTGGTGATAATATTGATGAAATTAGATATCGTGAGACATATGACCATGAATCTATCCTAAGTTGCTTAAATAAGTCAATGGATGTGTTTAAAAAAAATTATATTTATGAAAAAATTGAGGAGGCCTCTCGTACAATTATTGAATCAATACCAAAAAGTGCTTTTAGAGAAGGACTAGCCAATGCATTGATACATCGTCAGTGGGATACAAATACTTATATTAAAATAAGTATGTACAACGATAGAATAGAAATCACCTCTCCTGGTGGTCTACCTTCAGGTATTAGCAAAGAAGAATATTTACATAGTCAAATTTCTATTCTTAGAAATCCAATTATCGCCAATGTATTACATAGACTAAGATATATTGAAAAATTTGGAACAGGAATATTAAGAATTAATAATGCTTATGCCAATACACTTGTAAAACCTGACTATATAATATTTGAAAACTCTATTACTATAATTCTACCCGTTATTTCTACAAATCAAATTTTTACACAAAACGAATTAGAAATCATCAATATATTGGATGGAAACAAAAAATTATCTAGAACCGAAATAGAAAAACGAGTTGGATTTAACAAAGATAAAACTTTAAAATTATTAAATAGCCTTATAAAAAAGAATACAATTACAAAAAGCGGTAGTGGAAGATCAACAAAATATTATCGATTATAAACTGTTATAATTGTTTCATCGTCAACGAAAATGCAACGAAAAACTTTTCGTTGCATTGTTTTAGCAAATTTTTTTAATTTCTTATATACAAATAATATTTAAAACATTATAATTCACATGGGAGTTGATATAATGAAAGTTGTTGAAGGATATATACCTTTTTTAGGTTATCAAACATATTATAGAATTGTAGGAGAAAATTCAAAGAAACCACCATTAGTATTGTTACATGGTGGTCCTGGATCAGGTCATAATTATTTTGAAGTATTAGATGTATTAAGTGAATTAGATGACAGACAATTAATTATGTATGATCAGATTGGTTGTGGTAATTCTTTTGTTGAAGGTAGAAATGATTTATGGCATAAAGAAACATGGTTGGATGAATTAGAGGCTTTAAGAGAATACTTACATTTGAATAATATTCATTTATTAGGGCAATCTTGGGGTGGTATGTTGTTATTGGAATATGTATGTCATAGAAAAGCTAAAGGAATTCAAAGTATTGTTTTATCGAGTACGTTACCTTCATCTGCTTTATGGGCTAAAGAACAACAAAAACTTATCCAACAATTACCACAAAAGCTGCAAGATGCCATCAACTATGCAACTAGCACTGGCAACTATGATGACCCAAAATATTTATCTGCTGAAAAAGAATATATGTTACTTCATTGTAATGGTGAAGTAACAGATGATTCACCTGAATGTTTAAAACGACCAATGAAGAGAAATAGAGACGTTTATGTAACAGCCTGGGGTCCTAATGAATTTACACCTTTAGGGAATCTCAAAGATTATGATGTAACAAATGAATTAAAAGATATAACTTTACCTACATTAATTATTAGTGGTGAATATGATTTATGTACACCTGATTTAGCAGAATATATGTATAAACATATGCCAAATTCTTCATGGGAATTATTTGAAGGTTGTCGACACATGTGTTTTGTAGAGGATAATGATAAATATATCAAATTATTAAAAAATTGGTTAAATCAGCATGATTAACCAATAAATGATCCTAAATATAGAAATAGTGGTACACATAAAATAACAATAGCAACTATAAATCTTACTTTTATGACTTCTTTATTCATACCATCACTCTTTTCTTTCATATTATATTACATAATTATTGTGAAAAATTTGTGAATTTAATAAAAAAGTGTTATTATATTTTTTATAAGGATGTGGAATAAATGAAAAGAAAAACAAAAGCAGGTTTAATCGTTGGTGGTGCTGCAGCCCTGTCAGCAACAGCTGTATATGTTGCTAGTAATATGGCTATTGATTATGCCTATAAAAGAACAAAAAAAGAATATGAATTAGAAGATGATAAAAAAGAAAAATATATGCCTTGGATTGATGAACAAAATTTTGAAGAATTAGAGATTATTACTAATGATGGCTTAAAACTAAAGGCTAAGTTTTTAAGAGCAGAAGAGAATACAAATAAGGTATTGATTGCTATTCATGGTTATCATACTTATAATATTTATGAGTTTGCTTATTATTTGAAGTTTTATCATGATTTAGGATTCAATGTATTAATGCCTGATAATCGAGGTCACGGTGAAAGTGAAGGCGATTATGTTGGTTTTGGATGGTTGGATCGCTTAGATTGTATTGAATGGATTACGAAGATGAAGTATTATTTTAATAATGAAGATCTTCAGATTGTGTTATTTGGTATATCTATGGGTAGTGCAACTGTATTAATGGCTAGTGGTGAAGAGTTAATCGATGATGTAAAATGTATTATTTCTGATTGTGGATTTACGAGCGTTTATGATGAATTAGAACATGGTATTGAAGAAAGTAAGATGCCTAATTTCTTATTGAAAACAGCTGTACCATTGAGTAAAAAACGTGTGGGATACAACTTTAAAGAAGCTTCTGCTGTAGAACAAGTTAAAAAATCTAAAACACCTACATTGTTTATTCATGGTGATCAAGACGACTTTGTGCCAACATATATGGCTTATTCATTGTACAAGGCTTGTAACGCTGAAAAGGATATGTTAATTGTAGAAGGTGCTGGCCATGCGGAAAGTTACAAGACAAATCCAGAACTCTATCAAAAGACAGTTGCAAACTTTATCAATAAATACGTAAAATAAAAATTCAGGTTTGAAGTGATTTTGTCAAGTAGACAATTTAAATAATTAAAATGATTTGCTATT
>JAJQEL010000100.1 GCA_021201655.1 Erysipelotrichaceae bacterium
GGAAATTCTATTATCAAAATTTCCTCTTTTCCATTTCTTAAATTGACGACATTGTGTCCTGATGACATCTTTTTTGGTTTTAACCTACAACTGTTACATTTGCAGCTTGTGGCCCTCTATCGCCTTCGACAACTTCGAATTCGACAGTTTGGCCTTCTTCTAAAGTTTTGTACCCACTGGCGTTAATTGCACTGAAATGAACAAAAATATCTCTTGTTTCACCTTCAAGCGTGATGAAGCCATAACCTTTATCGGCTTTAAACCATTTTACTTTACCTGTACTCATAGAAGTACCTCCCCTTTTATAATTCGCAAAAAACCAGTACGTATTAACTTTTAAGCTACGATGCTATGTTCATTTGCCTGAAAATATTATATCACTTAATTAAATTTCATACAAGTTAATGTTGACAACTATCATTATTTGGGTAAGATAAATAAGAAAAGGTGTGAAAAGTGTGAAAGATAAATTTAATTCTTTATTAAAAAAATATGCAAAATTAATTGTACGACAAGGTGTTAATTTACAGCCTCATCAGGAATTGGTTATTAGTGGTTCGATTGAATGTTATGATCTTATAAGGGAAATAACTAAAGAGGCTTATAAGATAGGAGCAAAGGATGTTATTGTCTTTTATAGCGATGAAGAAATATCAAGACTTCGTTATTTAAACTGTGATATAGAGCATTTTGAGCATGTTCCAGAATATATTGTGGCGCTAAGAAATGAATATGCTAAAAAGCATGCAGCAGTGATTACTATTACAAGTGAGAATCCTGAAGCAATGATGGATGTTGACCCGATGAAGATACAAACTTATAGTAAAGCAAGTCATAACGCCTGTAAGCTATTTTATGATCATTTGGATTTAGGGATTGATCGCTGGTGTATTGCGGGAGCACCAAGTCTGGGATGGGCCAACAAGGTTTTTCCTGATATGAGTGATAAAGAGGCCATGCAAGCTTTATGGCAGGCTATTTTTAAGGTTTGTCGCTGTTATGAGGATGATGTGATTGAAGAGTGGAATAAGCATCGTCATTCTTTTGAAAAACATGTACAAATACTTAATGAAAAGAAAATAAAATTTATTCATTATCAAAATAGTTTAGGAACTGATCTAACGGTGGGAATGAATCAGAATTATCTGTTTGCTGGTGGTGGCAGTTATACAGTTGATGGTATTTATTCTTTTCCTAATATTCCTACTGAAGAAATCTTTACTTCACCGAATAAAGATGATGTCAATGGGATTGTCTATAATGCTTTACCATTAAATTATAATGGCCATATTATAGATGATTTTTCTATTACTTTTAAAGATGGACGTATTATTGATTATGATGCTAAGATTGGTTATGATGTTTTAAAAAGTATCATTGAAACAGATGAAGGGAGTCATTATTTAGGGGAAATTGCTTTTGTTCCTTATGATTCACCAATTAGAAATACAGGTATTTTATTTTACAACACCTTATTTGATGAAAATGCTTCATGCCATCTAGCTATTGGTAAAGGCTTTGGTGAATGTATCAAAAATGGTTTAACGATGAATAAAGAACAACTATACGCAAAAGGTATTAATGATTCTTTAACGCATGTCGATTTTATGATTGGAACAAAGGATTTATCCATTATTGCTATTTTAGAAAATGGTGAAGAATTTGTTATATTTAAAGATGGTAATTATGATTTTTAAAGGAGAGAGTTATGGCGAATTTTGTAGAAGAAGTAAAAAAAAGAAGAACATTTGCGATTATATCCCATCCTGATGCTGGTAAGACAACCTTAACGGAAAAGTTTCTTTTATATGGTGGAGCAATTCAGGAAGCAGGCATGGTCAAAGGAAAAAAACAATCAAAGCATGCTGTAAGTGACTGGATGGAAATAGAAAAACAAAGAGGAATTTCTGTTACTTCATCCGTTCTGCAGTTTCATTATAACGATTATTGTATTAATATTTTGGATACACCTGGCCATCAGGACTTTTCAGAAGATACTTATCGTACCTTAATGGCAGCTGATAGTGCTGTTATGGTGATTGATGGCTCAAAGGGGGTTGAAGATCAAACTCGCAAATTATTTAAAGTTTGTGCGATGCGTCATATTCCTATTTTTACATTTATTAACAAAATGGATCGTGAAGCTAAAGATCCATATGAATTAATGGAAGAAATCGAGCAGGAATTAGGGGTTGAAACCTGTGCTATTAATTGGCCGATAGGTAATGGTAGAGACTTTAAAGGTGTTTATGAGCGTGAGAGTCAGCAAGTGCTTCGTTTTATACCTGTGCAAGGTGGTAAAAAAGAAGTTGAAACGAAAATATGTGATGGTCATGATGAAAGTTTAAGGGATGTTTTTGGGGAAGATTTATATCAACAATTACAGGATGACATAGAATTATTGGATGGTGCAGGAGCCGAATTTGATTTAGAACGTGTCCAAAAAGGGGAATTATCACCTGTATGTTTTGGTTCTGCACTGACGAACTTCGGTGTCGAACCATTTTTGCAGCATTTCTTAAATATGTCAACTTCACCTTTGGCGAGACATAGTAACATCGGTAACATTGATCCTTTTAGTGAAGATTTCAGTGCTTTTGTCTTTAAGATTCAAGCTAATATGAATAAAGCTCATCGTGATCGTATGGCTTTTATGCGTATTTGTTCAGGTAAATTCACTAAAGGCATGGAAGTTTATCATTATCAGGGAAATAAAAAAATTAAGCTTAATCAATCCAAATCTATTATGGCTGAAAATCGTGAAGAAATTGAGGAGGCTTATAGTGGTGATATTATTGGGGTTTTTGACCCAGGTATATTTAGTATAGGTGATACTTTATGTATGGCTAAAAATAAATATGCTTATGATGGCATCCCAACTTTTGCTCCTGAACACTTTGCAATGATTCGTAATAAAGATACGATGAAACGTAAACAATTTGTCAAAGGTGTGGAACAAATTGCCCAAGAAGGAGCAATTCAAATTTTCACTGAACTTGGTGGTGGTATGGAGGAAATTATAGTTGGTGTTGTTGGTGTTTTACAATTTGAAGTTTTATCTTATCGTTTAAAAAATGAATATAATGTTGATATTATATTAACACCATTACCTTATCAATTTATTCGCTGGATAAAAAATGCTGACATTGATCTTAAAAAACTTAATCTTTCCTCAGATACCAAAAAAGTTCAGGATCTTAAAGGTCAATATTTATTATTATTTGCTAATGAATGGGCTGTAAGATGGGCTAACGAAAAGAATAAAGAACTGATTTTAGCAGAATTTTCCAATAACTAAAAAATGATGAAATATCTGTGTATTTATGATACAATATAGATAATTTTGAAGAAGGGGATTGTTTATGGATCAAATTACGGAATATATTAATCAAATAGGTATCAAAAATATTGCATTAGCAGGTATAATTTTAGTACTCATTATTATTGTTTATATTGTTCAAAGGGCCATGCGTTTACGTAAATATCGTGCGCTTATTGTCGAGTATGAAAATCGCATGAATGCGATAAAAACATTACCTCTACAATATCGTTTAGGACGTGTACAAAGTATTTCTAAAAATATGAAAGATATTGTTCCATTGTACGAAGAATATACAGAAGAATATGAAAGGATCAGTAATTTTCAAAAGAATGAATTAGCTATTCTTATGAATGAAGTTGATGAACAGCTATTTTACAGCAAGCTAAGAAAAATATCTTCCAAGATGAAACAGCTTAAAGAGATGTTAGATACATATGAAAAGGAATCTAAAGATTTATTGGCTAAAATTGAAGAAATTACAGAAATAGAAAATGTTCAAAGAGTAGAAATTATTCGTGTCAAAGAGAACTATCGCCATTTGATTGATCGTTATGAAGTAGTACGCTTTCAACTTGAAAGCTTTATCTCTAAATTAGCTGATTATTTTAATGATATTGATGATGCTTTTGTAAAACTAGAAGATTTAATGAATAATCAACGCTTCGATGATGCCAAAGAATTTACTGCTGATATTGATGAACGTGTCAATTGGTTAAGTGAACGTATTGATGATTTACCTCATTATGTCGCTTTAGTAAGACAATATATTCCTAAGAAGATAGAAGCTTTAGATTTGATGATGGAAGATATGGCTAATAATAACTTTGCTTTAAATCAATTAGATGCTTATCAGCGTATGGACATTATTAAAAATACTTTAGAAGAATCCATAAGTCATATTAAGCAATTAAGCTTGGATGGTGTTGGTGAAGTTTTGCAATCTTTAGTAGAAGGTATTGATAGCTTGACTGAAGATTTAGATAACGAACAAAAAGCTTATGAAGATTTTAAAAAGAAATGGGATCACTCTTATGACACTATTACAAATATCTATGAACAATATAAACAAGCCATTAAAGATTATCATCGTATTAAAAATCTTTATGTCGTCGATGAAGATGAACTCGTTCATATTGAAGATAAATATGAAGATTTTGATAAGATATTAAAGGAATCATATGAATTAGAAGAAGAAATGAATCAAGGTGAATTTGCTTATTCTAAAATGACTGAAAAAGTTGTGAAAATGGAAGAAAATGCTTCAGCTCATGAAGATGATTTAAGTCGTTTCTTTAATTATCGTGATCAATTATTCTTAAAGGAACAACGTGCTATTGATGAATTAGAGAATATTAATATTGTCTTATTAGAAATAAAATCAGAAATCAAGAATAAACATCTACCAATGATTAACGAATCATATAAAGATTATATTCAAGATTCTTATGATAAAGCAGCTCAAATTCAAGCTTATCGTAATAATCGCCCAATTGAATTAACAGAATTATCAAAACGAGTAGATAGTGCTAGAGATATTATTTATAAATTATATGATAATGTTCATAATTTAATTGTCACTGCGGAGATGGTTGAAGAAGCGATTGTTTTTGGTAATCGTTATCGTTCTACTTTCTTAGAAGTTAATACGGAGCTTACCAAGGCTGAAGTTTTATTTAGAAATGGTGAATACACAAAAGCTTTATCAACAGCTGTTGAAATCATTGAAAAAATACAACCTGGATCTTATGAAGAATTGATAAAGAGTTCGACAGTCAAGGCTTAAACATTGGATTTTATCCAATGTTTTTATATCTGTTGATTTTTTTGATGAAATGTATATAATTTGTATGAAAAAAGCATATATTAAGTAGGAGGGAAAATATGATATATTTAGACTATGTGTCAACCACACCATTAAATCCTCAAGTTAATCAATCTTATCAAGCCTTGCTTAATGATTATTTTGCTAATGCTGATTCATTATATTTTTTGGGTATACAAACGAGTTCATTGATGGAAAAATCACGAAATTTGATTGCCCAAATGCTCAAAGTAAAAAATAGTGAAATTATTTTTACGAGTGGTGCTAGTGAATCTAATAATACTGCCATTAAAGGCGTAGCTTTTCAATATCAAAATAGAGGAAAACATATTATTACCAGTACTATAGAGCATTCAAGTGTATATAATACATGTTTACAATTAAGGGATGTTTTTGGTTTTGATGTTGATTTTGTTTCAGTAGATAAGAATGGTCATATTAATTTAAATGAATTAGAAGGTCTTATACGTGATGATACGATATTAGTAGCTATGATGTATGTTAATAATGAAATAGGTAGTATTCAGCCTATTCGTGATATAAGAAAGATAATTAATAAAACCAATCCTAAAGTAAAATTTCATGTTGACATGGTGCAAGCTTTAGGAAAAATTCCTGTTGATTTATCCATTGTTGATACGGCCAGCTTTTCAGCCCATAAGATTTATGGTTTAAAAGGCAGTGGGTTGCTTTATAAAAATGACGCAACAACTTTAGTACCACTCATTAATGGTGGTCAGCAGGAAAACAATTTGCGAGGTGGCACTTCCAATACTGCTACGCATACTATGTTTGCAAAAACATTACGCTTAGCTTTAGAAAACAATGAAAAGAAATATCAATATGTTCAATCACTCAATAGCTATGTTAGAAATGAACTCAATAGCATAGATGATATTATTATTAATACACCTATAACCAATAGTTCACCCTATATCTTAAACTTCTCATGTATTGGTTATAAACCTGAAGTTATTTTACATGCTTTAGAAGAAAAAGATATTTATATATCTACTAAAAGTACATGCTCATCTCATAAAAACGATATTTCTCGTACACTTAAAGCGATGGGTGTGGATGAAGAAGTAGGTCAAAGTGCTATGCGTATTAGTTTTTCGGATATGACAACACATGAGGAAGTTGAAATTTTTATTAAAGAATTAAAACAAATATTGAAGAAAGTAAAAAAACAGAGGTGAGAAAATGGAATGTAATCATATACTAGTTAGATTTGGAGAATTAACAACTAAAGGTAAAAATAGAAAAACGTTTATTCAAAAATTAACCCGCAATACAAAAGAAATATTACATTCATTTAAGCATCTCAGCTATAAAGATACGCATGATCGTTTATATATTATGCTTAATGGTGAAGATCCTGTTTTGGTTTGTGATAAATTAAAAACAGTATTTGGTATTCATTCTTTTAGTGTGTGTTATAAAGTAGAAAGTGATTTAGATAAGATTAAAGAGGTTGCTTTGTATTTAGTGGAAAAAAATAATGGAAATACTTTTAAAATTGATACCAAACGTGTCAATAAAGACTATCCGCTTATTTCTCATGAAATTAATACAAGTATTGCAGGATATATATTTCATCATACAACGAAAGATTTAAAAGTTGATGTTCATCAGCCACAAATCCTTATTAAAGTAGAATTACGTAAAGAATGTACTTATGTAATGGATAATGTTATATTAGGGGCTGGCGGCTATCCTGTTGGTATTGGTGGCAAATCCTTATTAATGTTATCTGGAGGTATTGATTCACCAGTGGCTGGTTATTTAACTTTAAAAAGAGGTGTTGATATAGAATGTATTCATTATGTTTCACCACCTTATACAAGTGATTTGGCAAAAGAAAAGGTTACAGATATTTTAGATATTTTAAGACAATATACGCATGGTAAAATATTGATTCATTTTATTCCGTTTACCGATTTACAATTAGCTGTTTATGAGCATTGTGATGAATCCTATGCTATGACTGTTATGCGTCGTATGATGTATCGCATTGCTGAAGGTATTGCACAAAAGAATCATTGCTTAGCTATTGTTAATGGTGAAAGTATTGGTCAAGTAGCTTCACAAACATTACAAAGTATGTCAGTTATTAATGAAGTTATAAAAACACCTGTTATTCGACCAGTGGCTTGTCTCGATAAATTAGAAATTATTGATATTTCTAAACGAATCAATACATATGATATCTCTATTCGTCCTTATGAGGACTGTTGTACTATTTTCACGCCAAAACAGCCAGCTACCAAACCAAGAAGCGATAAAGCACAAATGTTTGAATCGCGCTGGGATTATGCTTCTATGGTGCAGGAATGTATCGACAATAGTGAAGATATTTGGATTGATGATAATTATAAAAATGTTGATGATTTATTTTAAATTTTTTGCATAATTTTGTTTAACCTTCACACAATATAAGTGTCAGGAGGTGAAAGCAATGAACGCAAATAACAATTCAAGCAAAAATAGATTAGTTGTCCCTGGTGCCCAAAATGCAATTGATCAGATGAAATATGAGATTGCGAATGAATTTGGTGTTAACTTAGGACCTGATGAAACATCTCGTGCGAACGGATCTGTTGGTGGTGAAATTACCAAGAGATTGGTTCAAATGGGACAAAATCAAATTTCAGGACAACAATCTCAAAATAACTAATGATTTAGACCTATTCAATATTTGAATAGGTCTTTAAATTTGATATAATATAGTTAAAAATATAACTACAGCAAGGAGAAAACCATGTATATTTATGAATTCTTAAAAGCTTTAAAATTATATCCTATTGATTTCACAAGATATCCAAACAATGCTTTTTATTTAGGCATATATACAATTGATGAAATCATACAAAAAGATATAAAACATAGTAAAGATCATCAGTATTATCTTGTTTATTTTCTTCAACAAAAGGATAAGTTATATAGTATAGATATTGATAAAGAAATGGATATGATTCGTCAATATAATGATTATATCCTCATATTACCTCATAAGAGTACTATCTATTTAGATGAAGCTATGATAGAAGCTATGCGTTTATATGATGAATTGGTTAGCAATTTTGCTTTCCAATGGTCAACTGCCATTTTTGCATCTATGTTACATAATAGAAAAACAAGTCAAAAGCCAACCTTATCTTATTTTTATTATAATCCCATTATCTATCAAATGGCTTATGCCAGATTTGTTTATTTCATAAAAATGTATTGTTATTATCGATTAAGAAAAAATAGACGCGGGTATCCAGTTAGACACTTTGAGGAGCATTTAAAAAATATGATTCTTATGTATATACAAAAAGATTGTCATACTTATCACATATATCAATTAACAAATTATGAAAATAATGAATTCGATTTGTTTTTATCACAAATATCTAAAAATAAAATATGAGAGGAACACAAATCCTCCCATTATTGGATGGCACTGCTGCCAAACAACTGCATATATAATATATCATAATAATTCACTTAATGCAATATATAAATTGCATTAAGTTATAATTACCAAAGAAAAACAAAAGATTATTGCAGTTAATAAAAAAGATAGATATAATAGAGAAAGAGGTGAATATAATGGAATATTTTGAAAAAATTGAGAAAAGATTATCTAGTAAATTAAAGGGAAAAGAACTTACTACGGACTCTAATTTGAAAGATTTAGGTATTGATTCATTAGATTTAGTTGATTTAGTTTTTGAATTAGAAGAAGAAATTGGGGTTCAGTTTGAGGATGATGAATTACTACAAATTAAGACAATTCAGGATTTATTGAATTTAATCGATGCAAAAAAATAGAGATATGAAGTGATTTTGTCAAGTAGACAATTTAAATAATTAAAATGATTTGC
>JAJQEL010000096.1 GCA_021201655.1 Erysipelotrichaceae bacterium
GCAAATCATTTTAATTATTTAAATTGTCTACTTGACAAAATCACTTCATATCTCTTCTAAATTCATGTTTTTAATATTGTTCTTAAAACTTGATAATTGTTTTTTTGATAAGCTTTTATATAGTTTATCAAAATCTTCGTTACCCTGATTATTTACCAAAACAACTGGTAACAAATGTTGTATTGAAACACTATCTTTCTTAGCTTTTGCAAGAGCACGAGTATTGTTTATTAATATCTTATGCATACAATAAGCTGCAAGTTTAGGTATATTAATATTCAAGTTATATTTAACTGAATAATAACTGAAGTAATTGTGTTCTAATAATTCTAAACCACCAAGACATTCCACATAAATTCCTAGATTTTGAACCTTAACAGTTTGTTTTTGCTGTCTGGTTAGCTTTGACAGAAATTCAATTTCCAAATTCGGATCATAAAATTTCGTTTTATTTGTCATGTAATCTTCATCATATATAAATCCATGCTGATTCATAATTTTGTAAAGTATACTTTTTCGGATGGATTATTTAAATTCAAATATAAGAAATCAATATCAGTCGTTTTAATATTAGAATCAACCAAATATTCTTCATAAAACATTTCAACCCATGATCAAACAAGAACAACATTGTTATTGATTCCAGCAGCCTTTAATGCTGAAAGAGCACGAAAGAAAGAATCAATTTCATTTTCATTTAACATAATATTTTTATCATCCTCTCCAATTTATTGGCATCGTCCATAACTTCTTTTTGATAACGGATTAGCCGAAACCAATTATTGGATTCTTCTTTTATTTCTTCTAATTTTTGAGGATTTATTTTTTCCAAGTTACCTATACATATAATTTTAGGTTCTGAATTTTTATCTTGTCTGTATTTAATATATCCATATTCGTTGCCATGAATAATCTTAACTTGTAATTTACCACAGTATGATAAATTATCCAAGTTGTTCTGAAAAGCATTATAAGCCTTATGTTTTCTGTCTAATTCTTCAATTAGAACATCTTTTAACATATCCAATGCCATAACACATCACTTCCTTATATATGTATTATATACATTTGTTAACTTTTATTCAATTTATTTTTATGTTTTTAGTTACATTTATTGTATTTGAGATATTTTAAAAAATCAATTGCTACTAATTGTTTTGTATAATAATACTATTTCATTTTAAAATAACAAATTCACTATACCACTAATACCTATCATAATATATGTAAGCTTTCTAAGGAATGCACCATTGAGTTTATCTACTATTCTAGTAGCTATTAATCCACCAATCATTATACTTACAACCCCTATCGCAATATAAGGTAAATGAGCTATTGAAATGATACCATTATATATTCTAAAGCATGTATTATAGATACAATTAATCATAAAGAATAATGAAATTGTTCCTAAATATTCATGGGTATTATGCGTTTGTGATAAGAAATATAAAACCATTAAAGGTCCACCAATACCAAATAAACCATCACACATAGCTGATACAACAATACATATAATTGAAACAATAAGACTGAGTTTCTTTCTTTCACCTTTATCAATGAACAAGTAATAAATAGCTAATATTATTAAAAATACCCCAAATACTTTTTTCATTAATGTTTGATTCACTGTGGTTGCTAGAGTAATCGTAATACTGCAAACCATAATATATAATATAGCTGGTGGAATAATCTTTTTAATATTGATATATTTTTGATAGTTGATTACCATGATTAAATTTAAAAACGTACAAATTGCTGTTGAAATACCTGCTGCTTGAAGTAATGCAAAAAGATATGGAAAAACCATCATCATGACAATCGAACCACCAAAACCTGTAACCCCTTGAACCAAACCAGCTAATAAAGCTATACCTAAAATCATATAAACCATTTTCTTCTCTCCCTTTTTCTATCATATAAATTGTGCCATATAAATTGGAACACATAATATATCTTTATCTTTCGATAAGTCTTTAATACCTATTAAATAGCGTTGTGATATTCTTGATGAATATTTTTGATAAAACATATCTAATGAAGTATGTTTTCTATAATTTGATGATTTTACTTCTATTGGACATATTTTATTTTTTCTAGAAACAAGGAAATCAACTTCATAACTTCGATGAGCATCCTTATCATAAAAAGAATAATAATATAGATTATCTCCAGAAGCTGTTAGAATTTGAGCAACTGCATTTTCATAAACATACCCCAAATTAACCGAAAGTTTATCGTTTAATAGCTTTCCATATATATCATTTTCAATAAAATCCTTATCTCGAAAAGCTAATGTTACGAATAGACCTGTATCAGCTAAATATAATTTAAATCGATTAAGATCTTTTAATCCAGATAAACCAACATTAGGATCATAAACATGGTATGTTGCTAAAACGGTTTTAGAATCAATTAGTTCTGCTATCATACTTAATTTATCATATTCCGATATACGTCCACCATTTAAAGCACTATTCACTTGGAAACGTGATCCGTTTTTATGAAGTTGAGAAGGAATTGCATTAAAAATCATAGAAATATTGCCTGATTTATCAATTTTCCTAAAATCTTCCTCATAAAGATCAAGTATTTCTCTTTTAACTTTATCTACTAATCTAAAATTATTAGATTTTATATATTCATCAACAGCCTGAGGCATACCACCAATAAGCATATACAAACGAAAATCACGCATCATAGTATGATTAAGATTATCCCCAACCCCTTTTCGTTCATCATATAATTGTTTCAATATAGGAATCGCTGTCGTATTGCCAGTTGCCCACAAGAATTCCTCGTAATCCATCGGATACATATTTAGTTTTCTTTCCTCGCTAGGTATCAAAATATCTTTTACATTTTTGCGAATTGATATCAAGGATCCTGTTTCTATATAATCATAGCGTCCATCTTTGACCAATGACTTGATTGCCTGTCTAGCCTTTGGACAAAGTTGAACCTCGTCAAATATAATAATAGAGTTTCGTTCATATAAGATAACATCATATATATACTGCAATTGCAAGAATATGTAATTGAGATTAAATATATCATCAAATAAATCTTTAACTTCTTGTCTGGTATTTGAAAAATCTATCAAAATATAAGATTTATATTCGTTTTTTGCAAATTCTTCAACAATCGTCGATTTACCAACACGTCTCGCTCCTTCTAAAAGCAAGGCAGTTCTACCATTTGATTCTTTTTTCCATTCAATCAATTTATCATAAATTTTTCTTTTAAATAACATAAAAATATTCACCTCACATTATCTTATATTCATATTATATTCTAAAATATTATATTATTCAATCCTAGCATTGTAAAATACGCAATAAAATTTATCAAAATTATTACAAAATACGCAGTTTATATATAAAATATTTTTGCAAAATACGCAATTTATTAGATCAAAATTTTTACAAAATACGCAAAAAGATAGAACAAGAAATTGTTCTATCTTTATATAATTAGTTCATATCTATGAAGTGAATGCTATTGCACGATAGGAAAAGGAAGAAATAGTTATTCATAGATTTTCTCTTTTGTTATTGTCAATTCCTACATTATGAGGTTTTAAGGGTTAGGTATAGGATAAACGATACATTTATATTTTTATTCTGAATAGATGTTTGATGCCTCTTGTAAGAACCTGAAAAAATGTGAGAGATCGAAATAAGTTATCTGAGTCTATATATTTATTAATGGCTCTAAGAGTGGCTTTGTTATCACGAGTGGAAAAAGTAAAGTTACCATTTTCTTTAGTTGACAAGGCAAATCTAGAAATGTATTTTCCTCTAAAATAGACTGAAGCATAAACACAATTGACTTCTTCCCAGGGGATTTGAATATAATCTTTTTGATTTCTATCACTATAAAATTCAAATGCCTTATCACCAATCATAATGCTTCCATAATTGGTTAAACCGTTTAAAGAAGTTGCTTTAATTGTCATATCAACTATTTTATTTTGTGATTGAACCATACTTTTTCCTCCCTATGAATTACATAATACCAATAACTCTACCAATAATACCTACAATAAATAACGCAATAATGATAACGATAGGTGAAACTTTCTTCCTTAACAAGTAGCAGCATAATAATGTTAAACACATTGCTGCAAGACCAGGAATTAAAGAATCCAAGTTCGCTTGTAATGTTGTTTCCTTAACAACATTCAAACCATCTGCACCTAAAGAACTATATTGTTCCAAAGCTGTTTTAATACCATCAGCACTGCCTTCTATTGTACTCCAATCAATATAGGCACCTTCAGATTGTGTAACTGATGAAACAACTGGTGTAAATGAAATAGATACCCAACGTTGAACCAACGCACCAATAATAAACATACCAAGAATAGAAGCACCTGAAGTAATCATACCTAATAAACCACCAGATAAGTCTTTAGTAATAGCTGTACCAACTTGATAACCAAATTCCTGTGTATACCAAATAAATGCCATACGAATAATATTCCATGCAAAGAAGAAGATTAAAGGTCCAGCAATATTGCCACTCATTGCAAGTGATGCACCTAATGCACCTAAAATAGGTCTAACTGTATACCAGAATACTGGATCTCCAACACCTGCTAAAGGTCCCATCATACCTACTTTAACACCTTGAATTGCTTGATCATCGATATCTGCACCATTAGCTTTTTCTTCTTCCAAAGCCAATACAACACCCATAACTGGAGCAGATACATATGGATGCGTATTATAGAATTCCAAATGTCTCTTCAATGCTGCAATTTGATCATCTTTATTAGTATATAATTTCTTAATAGCTGGAATAATTGAATAACACCAGCCACCGTTTTGCATACGTTCATAGTTCCAAGATCCTTGAAGGAATTGGTGACGCCATGCTACGGACATACGATCTCTTTTAGATAATGTAATTTTGTCTGCCATTTTATTTTCCTCCTTCAAGATTAATAATCATTCAAAATATCGCCAAGCGGATCACCTGAACCACCTGAGCCACCACCATTAGAACCAGCACTGTCTTTTAAGCCTAAATATACTAAAGCTAAAACAACACCAATGATACCTAATGCAATTAATGTTAATTCACTAATAGCTGCTAAAGCGAAACCTAAAGCAAAGAAAGGCCAAGTTTCACCAGTTGCCATCATATTAATGACCATTGCATAACCTACAGCAGCTACCATACCACCACCGACAGTCATACCACCTGATAACCAATCAGGCATAGCATTAAGAATATTTGTTACTGATTCAGCAGGAATAATACATAATGCCAAAGCAGGAATCGCAATTCTAACACCCTGTAAACAAATAGCTAAGATTTGCCATATTTCAATACCACGCATGTCACCTTTTTCAGCACAAGCATCCATAAAGTGAACCATAGGAATAGCGATTGTACGACAAAGCATAGTTAAGAATAAACCAGCTACTGAAAGAGGTACAGCAACTGCAATAGAAGTAGAAATAGCAGTTGTCGTATCAGTAGATCCGCCTTGTAACCCCAATACCATAATAATAGCTGAAGCAACTGATGCCAATGCAGCATCTGGAGCTACTGCAGCTCCAATATTTGCCCAACCTAAGGCGATCATCTGTAATGATCCACCAAGAATAATACCTTCTGTTAAATGCCCACTTACTAAACCAATCAATGTACAAGCCACTAATGGTTGATGGAATTCGAATTCATCCAAAACACCTTCCATACCAGCAAGAAAGGCAACTATAACGATTAAAACTATAGAAATAACACTCATTATAATTTCCTCCTTATTGACCTAAATCAGCCTTAGCTTTCTTTAATAAAGCATTAATATCATCATCTGCATCAGTAGGTACTTTACGAACATTAATCTTAATTCCCTTGGCCATGATCTTTTCAATTGTCTCAACATCATTTTTATCCATTGCTAAAGCTTTATTTACGACAACTTTACCCAATGAATGAGCCATAGAGCCTAAGTTAATCTCCTTAATATCTACGCCACCTTCAATCGCACGAAGTGCATCTTGAGGTGTTTCAAATAAAAGCATAGCCTTCATACCACCAAAACGTGTGTCCTTAGCTACTGCAATCATCTTATCAATTGGAACAACATGTGCTTTTACTCCTGGAGGCGCTGCCTCAATAATCATTTGTTTACGTAAATCATCTTTTGATACATTATCAGATACAACAATGATACGATCTGGAGCAACTGTCTTTGTCCAAGTTGTTGCTACTTGACCATGTAATAAACGTGTATCAACTCTTGCTAATACGTACTTAATCTTACCATCACCAATAACTGTACCTTCTGGAATAGCTCCTTGAGGTGCTGCTTGTACGACCTGTTTTGTTTCAGGTTCTGGTTCCAATGTTTCTGGTTTTGGTTTGATTCCCTCTCTACCAATCTTCGTAATGTGCTTTGCAACTTCATGAGCAGTATCCATAGACATACGAGCAGCATAAGCTTCAATAAGCATTGGTAAATTTAAGCCTGTTACAACAGCCCAAGTATCTTCATGTCCATCAAGTAAGAAGTTTGCTTGATTAAATGGTGTTCCACTCCATAAATCCACTAAAAATAAAACTTGTTCTTGATCGTCAAAAGAAGCTATTGCTTGTTCCATTTTTGCTCTAATATCATCTGGACCTTCACTAGGTTTTAAAATAACAGCTTTAACATTTTCCTGTTCACCGAAAATCATTGAACCTGATTGTAAAATACCATTAGCGAATTCCCCATGACTTGCAAGAATAATTCCTACCATGAATTTCTCTCCTTTCTTCCCATTTAATAGCCAATAAAAAAACAGGCATAGCTTTAAGACGTGATAAAACACATCTTAAATAGCTCTTGACACATCTTAAATAGCTCTTGCCTGCTTATCAGTTACACACTATTAAATATTCTCTTGTTATTCATATTTTAGCATTAATAAAGCTCTTTGTCAAATATTAGTTCACATTTTTTAGCATTAATAAAGCTCTTTGTCAAATATTAGTTCACATTTTGTTCATAATTGCCATGAGCACTAATGATTAATTCTTCAATATGTAGTGATATATAACCTATTTCTTTTTCCTGAACTTTTTCTCCCAATGCCTCTGAAAGCTTATTTACTATATTCTTGGCCTTATCATAGACATAAGGATATTCCTGGAAAATAATAGAATTGATATCAATCAATTGTCTTTTAGGATTGTCCAAATTGAATCTAATATGTCTAAGCAGCCTTACAAAAGATACAGAATGGCGATTCACTTTAATATTTAAATCTTTTTCTATATCCGATATTTCACAAGAAACAACTTGCATAATATTTTCAAAAACATCTGCTCTACTACGAAAAAAACACGAATTAAGATGAACAGCAATATGATTTGTTTGATTATCATCAATCACTATATTTGCATATTTTTGAATAATTTCTTTAGCCTTTAAAGCAATGTCATATTCTCTTGGATAAAAGAAATTAAAATCATTAAATATATCAGATTTATCATCATGCTCATTTAATAATTTAATAGAAAAATATATAGTCATTGTCAAAGGTGTCAATTGTCCATGAACATTTAAATTATACTTTTCCTGTGCATATTTTAATACTTCATGAGCTATTTCAATATAGACAGGTTCAATATCTTTTATTTTTTCTATTCGTTCCTGGCTCTTATGAGACTTTTGCATGATATATAGCTTAGCATTTCCAGGTATTTTTATTTCTTCGCCATTTCTCCTTCCAAAACCAATTCCCTTATATATAACAACTCCTTCAGTTTCATCATCACTTACAAGAACTGTATTGTTATTTAATATTTTTTCTATTTGATACATTTCCCTTATCCTTGACTTTCCTTCCCATTTAAAATAATTTCCTGAACATGAATAGTTAAATACCCTATTTCACTATCCTGAATATCATATCCCTCTATTTTTCTTATGTTTTCTACTATTGTTTTGGCTTTATCATAAGCATAACTATAATTTTTCTGACAAAATTCATTAATATCCACAAGCTCCCTGCGTCTATCATTAGCCTTAAATCTTAAATGACGTAATAGTCTGACAAATGACAGATTCCCAAAATCTATTATAATATTCAAATCTCCCTCAATTTTTTGAATCTCAGTTTTAACAATATCAACCAGTTGTTTTGAAATATCAGCATGATAATATAAAAACTGCGAATTTAAATGTATCGCAATATAATTTACCTGATTATCACTAATAACAATAGAAGTATATTCTTTAATAACTTCTCTAGCTTTTAAAGCAATTTCATAGCCCGTAGGATAAATCATTTCTATATCATCATAATCTTTGTTTTCAGTAATCATATTTGACTCATTGACATCTTTGACTGCAAAAAACATAACTAACGCTAAAGGAAGTAACATTTCATCAGAAACATCCCAATATTTATCTTCAGTATATTTTAATACTTCTCCCGCCATTTCAATATAAACAGCTTCAATCTCATCAATGACATTACTAACCTTTTGATTATCATTCTCTTTTTGCATTAAATAGACTTTAGCGTTTTTTGGTATTGCAATTGTCTCTCCATTTTTCTTTCCAAAACCAATCCCCTTACTTATAACAACACCCTCATTATCATTTGTTGATACAAGAATAGTATTATTATTCAAAACTTTAATAATTTGACACATTCTTCTCTCTCCCATCTGTTTATTAAGGTAAATAAAAAAACAGACAGCTAAAACAAATATACTCAAAAGTATCAATGTCGTCAATTTAAGAAATGGAAAAGAGGAAATTTTGATAATAGAATTTCC
>JAJQEL010000050.1 GCA_021201655.1 Erysipelotrichaceae bacterium
GAAAGATTCATTTGAATGGTATAAGAAAGTTATTGCAACTAATGGTGAAGATTTAAGTGATTAGAAAAAGATAGGCATTGGCCTATCTTTTTAAATGGTATATTTTTATATATTTGTCTTTTAGATATGTTATATAATACTTTGGATTAAAAGCTTCACCAGTGAGTTTTATCAATAGTTCATTGGTATTGTAAATAGCTCCATATTGATGAATATGTTCACCCAAATAAGCTTTTATCATATTGAATTGTCCATTTTCAATCCAGCTCTCTAAATGCGTATGTTCCTTCATATAAGCATAGATTTGGGCTGCCACAGCACTACCAATGGCATAACTAGGAAAATAGGCTATTGATCCAGATGCCCAATGAATATCCTGTAAAATACCTTCGCTATCACTTTTAGGTGTAATGCCAAGATATTCCTGATACTTTTCATTCCATAACCTAGGTAATTCATCATAATCAATATCTTCATGAAATATCTTCTTTTCTATTTCATAACGTATCATAATATGCAATGGATAAGTTAATTCATCGGCTTCGGTTCTAATTAGAATTGGTTCAACTTTATTAATACCATCCATAAACCTATCAAAAGAAATATCTTCTAAATTATTTAAAAAAACATTTTGTAACTTGGGATAAAGATTTTTCCAAAACAATGGATTTTTACCAATCATATTCTCATAAAAACGTGATTGTGATTCATGCATACCCATAGAAGTACCAGTTCCTATTGGCGTTAAACTCAAATCATTAGCTATATTCAATTCATAAGTGGCATGGCCACTTTCATGAATAGTTGAAAATAAGGCACTTTCTAAATTATTTTTATAATAATGAGTAGTAATCCTTACATCACAATTATGCAAATTGGTTGTAAAAGGATGCTCACTTTCCTTAATAATTCCACAATTATAATCAAAACCTATATATTGCGCTATATATTTATTGAATAACTTTTGTTTAACAATCGGATACTCTTTGTAATTATAGCTTTTATCTATTTTATAATTTGACTGTTGAATAGCTTTTAATAAGGGGACAATCTCATTTCTTAATTGCTCAAAAAATGCATCTAGTTCTTTTGTGGTAAATCCTGGTTCATAATCATCTAATAATATATCATATAATGGTTTATGATCAACCTGACGATAAGATGCAAATCTTTTTTCATTTTCAAAAATTTGTTTTAAATAAGGCTCAAAAGCTTGATAATTATTCGTTAGTTTTGCTTCGCTCCATACATGTTGCGCTTTTATTAATAATTCACTATGAGCCTGATATTCATCTGCTGGTATTTGTTCTAATCTTTCGATATCTTTTAACCAATGTTTGACAACTGATTTTTGGGATAATGTTAAATCTTCATTCTCTAATTCATGTAATAATTTTATAACATTTTCATCAGTAATCGTCTCAAACAACTCTTTTGATAATACCCCTATATAAGTTGTAGTCTTGTCAATAGATTTATGGGGTGCTGTGGTTTCCTGATCCCATTCAAATAATGTCAAAGCGCCATTTAAGGCTTGTCTTTTATTCATATATTTTACTAAGTCCTGATAACTCATCTTTATTCCTCCCAAAAATATGATAATTCTTTTAATTGATATTTGTCAATGAAAATTATTTGGTAAAAATATATTCCTGTATTATAATGAATAACGGAGGGATACTATGGAATATCAGGATTTATATGATTTGCATCGTCAAAAACTAGATAAGGTTCATCAACGTGGACATATTATGTTAGAAAATACATATCGTATCGTTATTCATGTTTGCATTTTTAATACAAATAATAAGATGTTGATACAAAAAAGAACAGCTCATAAATCAAGTTGGCCAAATATGTGGGATGTATCAGTTGGCGGACATGTATTAGTCAATGAAACAAGTGAAGCAGCAGCTATGAGGGAAACAAAGGAGGAATTAGGTATTGATATTGATTTAAAGAATCATTGTCCAATATTAACAAATCATTTTCAAAATGGTTTTGATGATTTTTATATAGTAGTAAAAGATGTAGGAGAGATAAAGGTACAAGAAGATGAAGTATCAGAAGTTACCTGGGCTAGTGAACAAGAAATATTAGAAATGATAAATTGTAAGACATTTATACCTTATTATACCTCATTTATATCATTACTATTTGCCATGAAAGATAGGATAGGATTAATACAATGAATGAAAAATTAACAAGATTTGCGCAAGTTTATAGTATCCAATTATTATTTCAAGATGATGTCATCATTGATTATCAACTGATATATGAATATATGAAACAAAAATTTGGGCATGTAGAAATATTAGGTATTGATAAAATAGCATCGTTTGCCCTAAAAGATTATCTCGTCACATACCGTGACGGTGAACAAGCACCCTTTCAGCTCATGTTAACAGATATGGAAACATTATCTTTTACTGATATTGATGAATCAGCTATTGTACAATGTTGGAACACCAAAAATCTGCAAGAATTATTGGATCATTGTCATTATAAAATCACTTTAGCAGATTTCATATCAGCACGCATGCCTAGAGTAAAAAGATGCCAAATATTATCTCAATATTTAGATATCTTACTTTCTTTATATCCTGAATGTATAGCTTTATATTTTCCTCATGCGCAAAAGTTCATGAGCGTAGAAGCTTATCAAAATAGTCAATGGGATAAAGATTATCATTTTTTAGATGGTGGATTAAATATCCGTTTGTATAATATTGAAAATAGTTATGGCATGATTGTCGATACAGTAGGCATGAGAGCTA
Organism: Erysipelotrichaceae bacterium; assembly: GCA_021201655.1. GTDB lineage: Bacteria > Bacillota_I > Bacilli_A > Erysipelotrichales > Coprobacillaceae > JAJQDJ01. The sequence continues at coordinate 2,778 of JAJQEL010000050.1, forward strand.
TTGGGTTGCCGGATTTACAGATGTGTTTCTATAAATTGGATGTGGATGAAGTTGTAGAATATATGTATCGTTTAGTAGCTAAGTTATTTTTATATGGTGATAACTATAATGATGGGGATTTTGTTGAAGGTCGTTATGTTTATGAAAATTGGCAATTATATCATATGGATAGTGTAATGCCACCAAAACGTTATGTAATAGATATCTATAGTGAAGATTATTCACCAGTTAAAAGGAATAGGTATATTCACTAGGATTTTAATGAATAATTCATTGCATTTTTGACCATAATGATGTAGAATAACCACAGAAGCAATGATTTAGGACATGTTGATGAATACGTATTGTTTAGAGAGAAAACGGCTGGTGAAAGTTTTACAGAAGATTTATCAATACTCCCTAATAGCTACACTCGAAAGAGAATGTCGTATAACTGCGTTAAAGTTTTGAGGTTATGAATAATAACGAATAAAGGTGGTACCACGAGATTTCGTCCTTTGGATGAAATCTCTTTTTTATAGGAGGAGACAAAATGAGAGATTTTAAAAATGAAGAAGCATTAAATACTTTAAATCATTCATGTGCCCATGTTATGGCACAAGCTGTAAAGCATCTATATCCTGATGCAAAATTTTGGGTAGGACCTGTTGTAAGTGAAGGTTTTTACTATGATATGGATTTAGGTGATAAGGTTATTACTGATGAAGATTTACCAAAGATTGAAAAAGAAATGAAAAAGATTTGTAAAGATGGTAAACGTATTGTTAGAGAAGAAATTAGTAAAGCTGAAGCTTTAGAAATGTTTAAGGATGATCCTTATAAGATTGATCTTATTGGTGGATTAGAAGATGGCAATATAACTTGTTATAGACAGGGGGATTTTGTGGATTTATGTAGAGGCCCTCACGTCGAAACTGTAAAATTATGTCGTAACTTTAAGTTATTAAAACACTCTGGTGCTTACTGGAAAGGTGATAAAAAGAATAAAGTCTTACAAAGAATTTATGGTTGTTGTTTTCCTACGAAAGAAGAATTGGACGCCCATTTAAATGAATTGGAAGATGCGAAAAATAGAGATCATCGTAAGATTGGTAAAGAAATGAACTTGTTTATGACGCATCGTTTAGTTGGTGCAGGCATGCCTTTATGGTTACCTAATGGGGCTTTTATTAGAAAACAGTTAGAAAACTATATTTATGAAAAAGAAAGAGACTTAGGTTATGATCATGTTTATACACCACCTGTAGGAACAGTTGATTTGTATAAGACATCTGGACATTGGGATCATTATAAAGAAAATATGTTTCCAGTCATGGAAGTGGATGAAGAAACATTTGTTTTACGACCTATGAATTGTCCACATCATATGTTGATTTATAAGAATAGTTTACACTCTTATCGAGATTTACCTATTCGTATTGGTGAATTTGCAACTGATTTTAGATATGAGGCATCAGGTGCTGTCAAAGGCTTAGAAAGAGTACGTTGTATGTGTCAAAATGATGCTCACTTATTTGTAACGCCTGATCAAATTGGTGATGAATTTAAGAAAGTTGTGAATCTTATCTTAGATGTTTATAAAGATTTTGGTATTACAAATTATAAGTTTAGATTATCATTAAGAGATAAGAATGATAAAGAAAAATATTTTGATGATGATCAAATGTGGGATGAAGCAGAAGCAAGACTTAGAGAAGTTTTGAATAGTCTTGGTGTTGATTATTTTGAAGCAGAAGGTGAAGCTGCTTTCTATGGACCTAAATTAGATGTTGAAGTTAAACCTGCAGTAGGTCCTGAAGTGACTTTATCAACTTGCCAGTTAGACTTCTTGTTACCTCGACGTTTTGAATTGACATATGTGGATAAGGATGGTAGTAAACAAACACCAGTTGTTATCCATCGTGCTATATTTGGTACATTTGATCGTTTCACTGCATTCCTTATTGAAGAAACAAAAGGTGCATTCCCATTATGGTTAGCACCAACACAAATAAAAGTCATTCCTGTTAATAATGAATATCATTTAGAATATGCTGATGAAGTTTATAAGATTTTAAAAGATAGTGGTCTTAGAGTAGAAATGGATGCCCGCGATGAAAAATTAGGCTATCGTATTCGTGAAGCGCAAATGGCTAAGATTCCTTATCAATTGGTATTAGGTGATAAAGAAAAAGATGAAGGAACTGTGACTTATCGTGAATACGGTGATCGTAAACAAACAACTGTTTCTATTGATGATTTTGTGAAACTGGCAAAAGATCGTATTGATGCAAAGAACTAAGAAGGGTTTGAGAAAACTCTTCTTTACATGTATAATGTTATACAGGTGATGAAAATGTCTTATAAAGTGATGATGCAATACTTTGAATGGTATTTAGATTCTATTCCTCATTTATGGCAATTAGTAAAAAAAGATGCTTCGCATCTTAGTAATATAGGTATTGATGCCTTGTGGCTACCACCAGCATTTAAAGGTATTGGTGGAAAAAATGAAGTTGGTTATGGTGTTTATGATTTATATGATTTAGGCGAATTTAAGCAAAAAGGAACTATTCCAACAAAATATGGAACAAAAGATGAATATTTAGAAGCCATTGATGCCCTTCATGAATATCATATTGAAGCTTATGGTGATGTGGTATTAAACCATAAGATGGGTGGCGACGGAAATGAACTTGTAAAAGCTTATGAAGTGAATCAAAATAAACGTGATGAATTAGTTAGTGATGAAGAACTGATTAAAGTTCCTACAATCTTTACATTTCCTGGCAGATATAATCAATATAGTCAATTTCAATGGGATCATAAATGTTTTAATGGCTTTGATTATGATATCTTATCGAAACGTCATGCGACGTTTCTATTTAAAGATAAAAATTGGCAGAGTGATGTGGATGATGAAAATGGTAATTTTGATTATCTGATGGGTGCCAATATTGATTTTTCTTCTATATATGTTGTGAGTGAACTGAAACGCTGGGGAAAATGGTATTTAGATTTTACTCATCTTGATGGTTTACGTTTAGATGCTTTGAAACATATTAGTGCCAGTTTTTTTGATGAGTGGATTCCTTATTTAAGGGAATATAAACAGCAGAATTTTTTTAGTGTGGGTGAATTCTGGCATGGTGATGTTCATAAATTATTGAACTATTTAGGGGAAGTTCATGATCAATTCTCGTTATTTGATGTGCCACTACATTATCATTTCTATGATGCTTGTCATAATAATGATTATGATATGTCAAAAATATTAGATAATACGCTAGTGAGCATCAAACCACAAAATGCTGTGACTTTTGTCGATAATCATGATACGCAACCCTCTCAAGGGTTGCAATCCTGGATTGATGACTGGTTTAAACCTTTAGCTTATGCGCTCATATTACTTAGAACAGATGGCTATCCATGTATTTTCTATGGTGATTACTATGGTATTCCGCATAATCATATTAGTGCAAAATCGGATATGTTAGATAAATTGCTCTATTTACGAAAACATTATTTAACTCATCAACAAGTTGATTATTTTGATGATTCTCATACCGTTGGCTGGGTTAATGATAAAATGGTATGCATTATGGCTCACAACGAGGCCGATAGTAAAAGAATGCAAGTGAATAAGGAATATATTGGTAAAACTTTTTATGATTATTTTTCCGATGAAGAAGTTATTATTGATAAAGAAGGTTTTGGTTTGTTTAAGGTTCATGAAAAAAGTTTAAGTGTTTATGTTTTAAGAGGTGACTTGGATGAGAAATAGAGGAGGTTTAATATCTGTTCATATATCGGTATTTTTATTAGGGGCTGCAAGTCTTTTCGCGGCTTTGATTCCAATGTCAGCACTCATGCTGACATTAGGAAGAGCCATTTTTTCAGCTTTATCCCTTTATATTTATATTCATTTTTTAGGTTTACCTATTCGTTTAAATCGTTTTCAGGATTATTTATGGAATATTTTAGCTGGGATATTTTTAACAAGTCATTGGTTTTTCTTTGTTATGTCAGTACAAGTTTCAACTGTTTCTATTGGTACTATATCGTTTGCGACATATCCATTATTTGTTTTGTTTATGGAACCATATTTCTTTAAAGAAAAAATTAAATATAAAAATCTAATAGCACTATTACTAGTAGTAGCAGGTATTGGTTTTTTGATTCCAGCATTTCGCTTAACAAATGCAACGACACTAGGAATTATTTATGGATTGATTAGTTCTTTTTCCTTTGCCTGTTTGTCCGTGGTGAATCGTCGTTTAGCTTCATTATATGATAGTGCTGTGGTAACGATGTATGAGCAATTGGTTGTATCAATTATTATGACTATTATTATTTCGCTGCTTAATCCATTCTTAGGCCTAGGAACAGGTTTTGATTTTATTTGTCTTATTGTTTATGGGGTTATTTTTACAGCATTGGCACATACTTTATATGTACGTGGTTTAAAACATATCAAGGTGCAAACAGCGAGTGTTATTTCAGTATTGGAACCAGCTTATAGTATTCTTTTAGCAGTGATATTTTTAGGGGAGCGTCTTTCTTATCAGGAAATATTAGGTATTGCCTTAATTTTTAGTGCTGTTTTACTTGCAACTAGAGTGGAGGTATATGATGAAGTATCTTCCTAAAATAAAAGAAATATGTTTTTTGGCATGGCCAGCTGTTGTTCAGGAAGCATTAAGTGTTGTGGTGGCTTATATTGATACGGCTATGGTAGGAACATTGGGGGCCAATGCAAGTGCTTCAGTAGGTTTAACGGGATCAGTGAATTGGTTAACGAGTAGTATTGTAATGGCTTTTGGTGTTGGTATTTTAAGTGTTTGTGCGAAGGCTGATGGGGCAAAAGATAATGTCAAGTTACAGATAACTGCACAACAAGCATTTTATTTTGTTTTCGGCATTGGTTTATTGATGAGCATTATATGTGTGATTATTGCTCCGTATTTACCTATTTGGCTAAATGGTGATGAAGCCATCATTCATGATGCTTATATGTATTTTTTGATTACCTCAGTAACTTTTCTATTTAGAAGTTCAGCCCTTATTTTTGCCTCTACATTGCGTAGTGTTAAGGATATGAAAACGCCAATGATGATTAATATTTATATGAATATAATCAATATTGTGTTGAATTTCTTTTTGATTTATCCTAGTAGAAATATATATGGCATTTATGTTATAGGGGCTAATTTAGGCGTAATTGGTGCTGCTATTGCTACTAGTATTTCTTATGTTTTTGGTGGTATTTGGATGTTTATTCGTTATTTTACGAATGAACGTTTTGATTTAAAGCATAGTGGTTTTCATTTTAATCAATCAGTATTTAAAGAATGCGTCAATATTTCGTTGCCTGTTGTCATGGAAAGAAGTGTTATCTGTTTTGGTCATGTTACCTTTGCATCTATGATTGCTACTATGGGGGTTATTCCTTTAGCAGCTCATACAATTGCTATTCAAGCTGAACAGGCTTTCTATTGTCCTGGTTATGGTTTTCAAAGTGCTGCCTCGACTTTAGTAGGCAATGCTGTTGGTGAAAAAGATGTTGATAAGGTAAAACAAACGACTTATCTTATATGTGCTATGACATCAGGATTAATGGTTATTGCCGGCTTGCTTTTATTTATGAATGCTCACTCATTAATGAGCTTTTTTACCCCTGACAAAGAAGTTATTGCTCTAGGAACAACAGTACTAAGAATCGTATCAGTATCCGAACCAATCTACGGCGTCCTGGTTATTTTAGAAGGAACATTTAATGGTATGGGTGATACCAGAGCTCCTTTTATCTTTTCTTGCATTACCATGTGGGGTGTTAGAATACTAGGTACATATATTGTGATTCATATTTTGCATTTGGGGTTAGCCCAAGTATGGGGTATGATGGTATGTGATAATATTTTAAGATGTATCCTATTATTACAACGTTTCCTGCGCGAAAAATGGCGTTATTTAATATAAAAAAATCAAGCCGAG
>JAJQEL010000060.1:0-5155 GCA_021201655.1 Erysipelotrichaceae bacterium
CTCCTTAGTGAACTTTTAATTATTTATTTTGTTCACTTTAGAGAATCATATCAAAGGAAATTATGTATTATCATTCACACCTGAAGATGATGGTGAATATGCTTTATATGCATGGTATCAACATCCTTCAGGAAATCAAAAATATGGAAACAATCAAATCGACCATTATTCAATATATGGAACTCAAATGATTATAGATTATTGGGAAAATGAATTAATACCATATTATGGTGATGCCTTTGAAAATTGTCGTTCTTTATTTATTGATTCTTTGGAATTTGAAACACATTTAGATTGGACATATGATTTAGATGAAGTATTTGAAGAAACATATGATTATGACATAGTTACATATCTAGCAGCTGTATATGATTCTAGCGATGATGTCACAGCAATAGGAAATTATATGGGTGATGCAGTATCGACATTTACTTATGATAAAAATACAGATGAAATTCAAAATGATTATAAAGAAACTTTAACTAATTTGTATATCGAAAACCATATTAAACCATTACAGGAATTTTGTGAAAAATATAATGTTACTTTAAGATATCAAACTTCATATGGCAAAAACTTAGAAGTAAGCAATACAGCTTTATATCCAGACATTCCAGAAACAGAAACTTTATATGGCAATGATTATACTGATTTCTATAGATTACAATCTGGTGCAGTTCATACAAGTGATAAAACTATTTATTCAATAGAATCAGCTGCTGAATGGACTGAAACCTGGAATGAAAAAAATGATGATGGAGAATATGGAACAAGAGGAAATGGTAATAGTAATAGTGGAAATTATGAACAAACATTTTTAGATCATATTTGGCATGATCAACGAGCATTTGCCTCTGGAGTCAATCAAATCGTATTCCATGGATATGCATATTCAGGAGTTTATCAAGATGAAGCACTAGATGATGTAAGTTGGCCTGGTTTCACAGGATTTGAATCTTATAAGTGGTCTAATTCTTGGGGAGAAAGACAACCCAATTGGGACTATGCATCAACTTATACAAATTATCTTTCTAGAATACAATATACCTTAAGGCAAGGAACAGCTAATATTGATTTAGCGATTTACCATCACAGTTATTATGAAACCATAGACTTTTATAATCCCGATACTATTTTTGATACAGATGTTTTAGAGCAAAATGGTTATTCTTATGACTTTATCAGTCCTTCTACAATGGAATTAGATAATATGAAAGTTAAAGATGGAATTCTAGATAGTGACGGGACTCAATACAAAGCTTTAATTTTTAATGATGAAACTGATTTACCTGAAGAAACCATTGAAAAAATAGTTGAATACGCTGAAAACGGATTAGTAATTATTTTTATTGGTAGTGTACCAAATAGCGAAAAAATAAAATCACTTTTAGAATTAGAAAATGTATTACAAATTAATGGTATTGATGAAATTGCTAATACCCTAAAAAGCAATAATATTATTGCTGATGCTAGTTATGATAATCAAACATTGCTTACTACACATCGTAGTGACAATAATACTGAATACTATTATTTATATAATTATGGAGGTGTTGATTCATATAGTGAAATGAGTGATGTTGATAATGTTGTTACTTCAGTAACATTACAAGGCGAAGGTGACCCATATCTAGCTGATGCATGGACAGGTGAAATAGTCAAAATAACAGATTACACTGAAAATAATGGAAGTGTCACAGTAGAAGTAGATATTGCTGCTAATGATTCAAACATTATAATATTGTCTGAAGAAGATATTTCTAATGCAAGTGAAAACACATCTAGTATTGATTATGAAATAACATTAGACAATTGGACTTTAACAGTTGAATCATGGACTAAAGGAGATACTGTTTTAGATACAGATAAGACTGAAATAAATATTGGTGAATTAGAAGAATTAACTACATGGGATAATATCGAAGGTTTAGAAAATGTATCAGGAATAGGAACATATACAACATCATTTAATATAGAAGATTATAATGAAAGTGAAAGTATATATATTCATTTGGGCAAAATTAATGATGCATATGGTGTTACAATTAATGGCACTGAAGTTATAGTAGATCAAGCAAGTGGAGATTGTGAAATATCCAAATATTTAAATCAAGGAAATAATATAATCGAAATAACTATAGCAACTTCTCTATTAAACGCTATTCTTTATGAAAATAGAAATGTATTAAATGATGATGGTAGAATATTAGATGATCGAAATACTTCATCCTATGGCCTGACGACTGACGTTATTATTAACGGAACAAAATAAAATGTGTTTTTTATAAACGAAAGGATTGGTTGAAACCAATCCTTTTCTTATACAATATCTAAATATGTTTTATGAGTAGGTGCTGGAAATTCTTTATTAATCATATCTAATTCTTCATGAGTTAATGTAATATTCATAGCATTCGCATTTTCCATAACATGTTTTTTATTACCACTTTTGACAATAGCTATAATATGAGGATGTCTTATAATAAAGGCTAACATTATTTGCGGTACAGTGGCTTGATGATTGATAGCTATTTGATTGAGTACTTTGTTTTGATAAAGGTTGTTCCTTAATTTTCCACCATGCGCAATCGGACAATAAGCCATAATTGGAACGTCATGTTCTTCATGCCAAGGAATCAAATCATATTCAATGCCTCGTGAAGCCACATGATACAACACTTGATTGACTGCACAATGATTTCCATTAGGTACCTTCCATAACTCTTCCATATCATCTAAGTCAAAATTAGAAACGCCCCAAGCTTTAATCATACCTCTACTTTTTAATTCTTCCATACATGCAACAGTCTCATGTAATGGTACAGTTCCACGCCAATGTAGCAGATATAAATCTAAATAATTGGAATTTAATCTTTTCAATGATTCTTCCAAGCTTATAAATATATGATTTCTACCAGCATTATGCGGATATACTTTAGATACTAAATATAACGATTGTCTATCAAAGTTCTTTATAGCATCACCCACTAATATTTCTGATAAACCTTCGCCGTACATTTCTGCAGTATCGATAACATTTAATCCATTTTGAATACCTGTTATGATAGCTTCTTTTTCTTGTTGATATGTTTGTTTATTTTCACCTATATACCACGTTCCCTGTCCAATTTGTGGAAGTTCAATATTATTGATTTTCATGTTCATCACCACAATTATTATATCATATAACATATAAAAAGATGTGAATTATTTGTGACCAATGAAAAAACGTAAGTAAGGCTTACGTTTTGTTTCTAAGTTTTCTATTAAGATTTTTTATAAAGTTATTGGTAGTTTGAGCTGTACGTTTTTTTTTTGGACCTTTAAGATGTGTTTTAGCATGTGAATGTCTAGCCTTAGCTGATTGATAACGAGAATTGATATAAAAATCAATATTGTCTTTATCTAAGGTTTTACCTGAAATGTGCATAACTTGAACGTTTTTTGAAATTAACAACGATGCTAAACCATAATCCTGTGTAATAACTAAATCATCTTTTTGACTATCGTTAAACAGTCTCATATCAACACTATCATTACCGACTTCACAATAAATTGTTTGAAAATAATCATCATGCAACTGATGTGCATAATCTATATAAACAATCATTGGTATATCATATTTCTTAGCTAAATTCTTCATATCAGCTATATCAGGACAACCATCACCATCAACTAATAATCTCATATAAACCCTATTAATAATAAAAATACCACAGCCACAATACCACCAACCAAACCACCAATATGTCCAGTCTTGGAAATATCTTTATTAATAAATGTATAAATAAGATTAATCAAGATAACATAAATACTACTCATCAGCCAACTTAAATAAGGTCCTTTAACCAATACACCTAAAGCTATCATGGCACCAAAGAAGCCATAAACAACACCGCTTGCGCCAATAGTCAAAGTATAATAAGATGATTCATGCATCTCAGAGGAAATATATGTGATTAAAGCACTTATAATCATGCAAACAAGAATAAGATATAAATAACCGACAGTTCCTAATATATATTCAAAACTACTTCCTAATACATACATCGCATACATATTCATTAATAAATGAATAAAATCAATATGTATAAAATGACAAGTAATAAAACGCCAATATTCTCTATTTTCAATAACTGCTGGCGGATAAAAGCCACCTAAACGCATAGCTGTATCATATTTATCATCACGACTCATAAAATTAATATAAGCCCAAATAAGCACACATATAACAATATAAATATTAGTAATCAACAATACTCACCACCCTCATTACTTCCGTTATATTTCCAGAACTATCACTAACACTATAAATAATTTCATAATCACCAACAATATGAGTATTAACAACGCCATCTACTTCAATACTGCTTGTTATCCAACCATCTGTTTCATCATAAGCACTTATGCCTTCTAACTCATCAAAAGAAGCACCTAATTGAATGATTATATCTTCTACACCATAAATAATAGGTGGTGTTGTATCATTTGATAAAACAGTAATTTTTACTCTTAATGATGTTGATTGATTGCCATGTTCATCTATCACAATAATACGTTCTACATGAGAACCACTTGTATAATAAGTCTTAGATTCACATGTTTCCTGTGTATCTTCATCAATAAAATAAGCTGTTGTTTCAGAATTATCTTCTACTGATTCAATCAAATCGGTAGCATAAATTGTTTCTCCAATAGCTATTTCCCATGTAACTTGTTTTAAAACAAACTTTGGTTGCACTGTATCTACGACGACAATTTCGAATGTCTCAACTTGCGAATAATAGGTAGCAGTTGCCGTATATGTGCCCACTTCATAAGAAACATCAGATAAATCCAATACCACTTCTGCGAGCACAGAATCTGTAGCATTGACATATTCACTTGCTTCAGTGGGAATCTTTTCACCATATTGGAAGGTGAAGGTATTTCTTTTAAGTTTCATTGGTGAAATATGCGTTGCTAAATAAATGAGACCAACATCAACGATAACAAAAAAACTTAAGATTGTTAGTATAATTTTATTATGCATTATTTCACCTCCTTGTAATACTATAACACATCTATATGAAAATTGTATGACAAATGTTAAAATTTTAACGTAATAAAAAATTAATAAGATAACATAAAAATATTATTTTTAGTAGTTTTATAA
>JAJQEL010000060.1:5165-55945 GCA_021201655.1 Erysipelotrichaceae bacterium
TCATAAAAATATGGTAAACTAATGAATATATATTGGGGGTGTATTTATGGATAAAGAAATCAGCAAGAATTTTATTGAAAAAATTATTGATCAAGATTTAAAGGAAGGAAAATATACAAAAATAGCCACTCGTTTTCCTCCTGAACCAAATGGTTATTTACATATTGGACATGCTAAATCTATTTTATTAAATTATGGATTAGCACAAGAATATAATGGTATTTTTAATTTGAGATTTGATGATACAAATCCAACAAAAGAAAAAACAGAATTTGTTGAAAGTATCGTTGCTGATGTGGAATGGTTAGGTGCTGAATATGATGGTGAAGTAAAATTCGCATCAAATTATTTTCAGGATATGTATGAAGGTGCTATTAAATTAATAAAAAAAGGCAAAGCATATGTTTGTGATTTGAGTGCTGAAGAAATAAAAGAATATCGTGGAACGCTCACTGAACCTGGTAAAAATTCTCCTTATCGTGATAGATCAATTGAAGAAAATTTAGATTTATTTGAAAGAATGAAAAATGGTGAATTTCCAGATGGTTCTAAAGTTTTACGTGCAAAAATTGATATGAGTTCACCAAATATTAATATGCGTGATCCTGTTATTTATAGAATTGCGAGAATGACTCATCATAACACTGGAGATACTTGGTGTATTTATCCAATGTATGATTACGCGCATCCAATTGAAGATGCTGTTGAAGGTATTACACATTCAATTTGTACTCTAGAATTTGAAGATCATAGACCTTTATATGATTGGGTTGTTCAAGAATTGGAATATGAACATCCACCTAAACAAATTGAATTTGCGAAACTTTATTTAACCAATGTTATTACTGGTAAACGTTATATTAAACGTCTTGTCGATCAAGGCATTGTCGATGGTTGGGATGATCCACGTCTTGTGACTATAGCAGCACTTCGAAGAAGAGGTTTTACTCCAGAATCATTAAAGACATTTATGGAACTGGTTGGTGTAGCTAAAAGTAATTCATCTGTTGATTATGCAATGTTAGAATATTGTATTAGAAATGATTTGAAGCCAAAGGCTCCAAGAGTTATGGCTGTTTTGGATCCTATTAAATTAGTAATTGATAATTATACAGAAGATCAAATTGAATATTTAGATGCTCAAGTTAATATGGAAAATCCTGAACTTGGTGTTAAACAAGTACCTTTTGGCAGAGAATTATGGATTGAAAGAGAAGACTTCATGGAAAATCCACCTAAGAAATATTATCGATTATTCCCAGGTAATGAAGTACGTTTAATGAATGCTTATTTTGTTAAATGCGTGGACTATGAAAAAGATGAAAATGGTAAAGTCACTGTTGTTCATTGTACATATGATCCTATCACAAAAAACGGTACTGGTTTTACAGGCAGAAAAGTGAAAGGAACCATTCAATGGGTTCCTGTTAACCAAGCTAAAAAAGTAACTGTAAGGTTATATGAAAATTTAGTTGATGAAGAAAAAGGTGTTTATAATGAAGATGGCAGTGTTAATCTTAATCCTCATTCATTAACAGTTCTAGATAATTGTTATATTGAACCTTCTATCGAAGAGTATAAACCTGGAGATTCTTTCCAATTTGTTAGAAATGGCTATTTCTGTATTGATACAAAAGATTCGACCGAAGGAAATCCTGTCTTTAATAGAATTGTATCACTTAAAAGTTCATTTAAATTACCAAAATAGCAGACATCCGTCTGCTATTTTTATTCTTCCTTATTTAATAATACCACGCTTTGTGAAACAATGCCTTCTTTTCTACCAACAAAGCCCAATTTTTCACCACGAGTTGCTTTAATATTCACTTGATTTATATCACAATGAAGAGTAGAAGCCACATTTTGACGCATTTGCATAATATGTGGAGCCATTTTAGGTTCTTCACATAAAATAATACTATCAATATTACCAATGGTATAGCCATTTTCCACCATCATATCATAAGTATATTGCAATAATATCATAGATGAAATACCTTTATATTTATCATCGCTGTCAGGAAAATGTTTTCCAATGTCACCTAAACCCATAGCACCTATAATGCTTTCAATAATGGCATGTAATAAAACATCAGCATCACTATGTCCTTTTAATCCTTTTTCATAAGGTATTTCCACACCACCTAGTATCAATTTTCTACCTTCAACTAATTGATGAATATCAATAGATTGTCCAATTCTCATCATCATGATCACCTCTAAAATTATTCTAGCATAAATGAATTATCTTTTCATTATAATTATGCCATTGCTGGTATATAAATAGCCCCTATAACTTCATTATCTTCTAATACCTGAAATGTATAAACTGGCTGATAGTAACCTTTGGTATCTTCATGATAACGTATACCTAAATACTTAACATCCATTTCTCTAGGTACATAATTTAAATAATCAGTAATATAATAACCATCATTAATCATTTGATAAGCTTCTGAAGCAGATATAATTTCTACTTCTTTATAAGTATCAAAACTAACAACATTATAACTTATATAACTTATTTGATTATTAATAATTTGAACCTCAATTGTTCCATTAAGAATATAATCACCCTTGCTTTCCATATCTATAAACATAGAATACATATTATCTTCATAGCCAAAAGTAAGATCTTCAGGTAAAGAAATACCTAATCTTGATAATAATGATTTAATATTTGATGAAGTAAGATGCGAAGATGATTTATCACTTAATGTTCCATATTGAAATGTACCATCTTTATTAATAGTTATAACTTGATTATTGATGGCAGTATAAACATATCCATCTTCAATTTCTTCTATGGTATCTATTTCAGTATTCAAATTATAAAATATGGTTTGTACAATTTCACTACATTCATCTTGATTAAAAGTATGAATAATATAAACATAATCATTAGTAGTTTTATTATCTAATTTATTAAGCAATGATATCGATACGTCTGACATATCAATAATCTGGTTATAATTTTCTTTAAGATTGCCTAATTCCTGTAAATCATAAACAACAAATATAGATGTGAATATCAATATAGTTAATACAAGAGGTAATTGTGCTAAAATAATTTTCCATATTGGTTTTTTATCTGTTTTAATCACATGACTATAAAGATAATGCAATAATGTAAACAAACCATAACCAATCATTCCCCCAACAAGATTATTAAGAATATCATCTGCTTCAAATATCCCTCTATGACTAATTAACTGCGATGTTTCGATCAATAATGTAAATAGCAATGAAAATAATGTTGTTTTATAAAAAGCCCTCAGCTTAACATATACTAAAGGTACTAAAAACCCAATCGGAACAAACATGAGAATATTTAATATAATATAACGCCACTCTGAAACAGAAAAATTATTCCAGGCATATCGATAACTACTTAATAATTGTAGACTAACACCATAACTAGAAGATTCTCTAGAAAAAAGAGTCGCAATAAACACAATAATTAAATAAATAGATAATAGAATATATTTTAAAGATTGTCGTTTATTTAACGACTTTCTTTTTAAAACATGTTTTTGGATATTATGGTAGAAGAAAGCTACAATTATGACAATAACAATGGCAATCAATAGGCATTTAAATGCCAATATCATAAAACTAGAAAATTGCATAATCAAAACCTCCTTGCTAGACAATTATACACGCTTTTAAAAAAAAGCGTGTATAAATTAAGAAAATATAAATAATTTTTATAAAATATCAATTTTTAAACCAATCTTCCTTAGTTTATGTTACAATATAGATAAATACGAAAGGAGATTACATTTTATGAAGATTTTATTATGTTGTAAAGCTGGTGTTACTTCTAATATGTTCGCTGCTGCTTTAAAAGATGAAGCAGAAAAGAAAGGTATTGATGAAGTTATTGTTTGGGCAGCTGCTGAAACTGCTGTTGAATATTCAGCACAAACTGCTGATATTATTTTAGTTACTCCACAACTTAGAAGTTCACTTACTAAGTTTGAAGATTTAGCAAACCCTGGTACCCCTGTTATTTTAATTAGTGATGATGATTTTGTTCAATTCAACGCTAAGAAAGTTTTGGATGAAGCTTTAGCTCAATACAATTCATAATATGCTGGATTATTCCAGCTTTTTTTTGTTTTTTATATCTGTCATTTTTTCATAATAGTTAAGTTTATGAGCAATGTTTTGATCATAGTCTAATTTAAAATAACATGTATATATACAATCTAATATATATAATATAGATAGTCGCGTTGCGAATGATGATATTTTATTGTAATGATCTTCATAAGAGGACATATATAAAACATGTGTAGCATAAGGTATGATTTTATCATTATCGGTAGAGGTGATTAATATAATAGGCGTTCTATTTTTCTTTAAATGTTTAACGATATCTTCAACATTTATTCCTCTACCACCAAAAGATATAACAATTGCACAATGAGTATGATCACTGATGGAAGCTGATAAGCGTTGTTGATATTCTTCAATAGGAACATTTATGTAAATACCAATTTCTTGCATTTGGAATTTAAAGTTTTCAGCAAAATAGATATTAGCTGATGATGTATAAACATCTATCATTTTAGCTTTTTTGAGTTTGGATACAGACAATCGTAGTTCTTCTAGATCTAATAGATTCATTGTAGAAGTGATAGTTTGATCATAGACATTTTGTAATTGATGGGTTATTTGATATTGCGTCGCATTTTTATCTACAGGATAGTTGTAATTGAGGTTATCTGATTCTTTCATATAATCATCTTTACTAGATGATACTAATACCTTTAACTCTGATAACCCTGATATATCTAATTTCTTACATAAACGATAGATAGTAGAAACAGAAATAAAACATGATTTAGCTATATCAGAGGCACTATCTTCAATAAAGTTTTCAGTATGATTTTTGATGTAAGAAACTAATGTTTCTTCGGATTCAGTTAAATCCATGAGTTCCAATTTATTAAAAATGTTCATAAGAATTCCTCCTTATGAACATTATAATAAGTTATTGTTTTATAAACAAACATTTTTTATCTCTGGCATATACTTATATAAAGATTCAGCAATACCATCTTCATCATTAGATAAAGTTACATCCTGAGCAATAGCTTTTAACTCATCCACAGCATTAGCCATGGCTACACCAATGCCTGCATAATCGACCATAGAAGCATCGTTTTGACCATCACCAAAAGCAATCATTTCATCTTGTTTATATCCTAATGGTTTTAATACAGCATCTAACGCTTTCGCTTTATCAATACCCATGGCTGTAAACTCAAAATAGAAAGGACCAGTAAACATGCAGTTAAGCTTTCCCTCAAACGGTGCCATCATTTTCTTATAGTTTTCTTGTAAATATTCAGGATCACTAAAGGTTAATATTTTATTGATTTCATAATCCAAGAAATCAGCTAAATCATCAACTTCACATAGTTTAAATTTACCACCACGTGATTCATACTCCATAACATTGAAAGGTTTACCATTTAAGGTAATCATATTATCATAAACATTAGTGACATACATATATTCACCTTTATCAATCATTGGACGAACACGATCAAACTGCTTCATATGTTCTAATACAGCTTTTCCTTCAGAAACAGTCATAGCTTGATTAAATAATACTTCATTGGTTTCACAATCAACAACCTTAGAGCCATTATAACAAACCAATAATCCATGATTTTTATTCATTTGTAGTTCTTCTTCTAAATCTCTTAAACCAGAAGTTGGTCTTCCTGAAGCTAATATTAATATAGCTCCAGATTTTTGAGCTTTTAATAGTGCTTCTTTGGTTTTAGATGTTAATTGTTTTTGTGAATTGGTCAGTGTCCCATCCACATCCATCATAATAACTTTGATACTCATCAAATTCTCCTAAATTAATCCTAAATATTTAAAAGCATTATATAAACCATCATCATCAACATCTGTAGTAATATAATCAGCTGCTGCTTTGATTTCAGGTCCACCATTACCCATTGCTACATTATAAGCACATAATTCAAACATTGATAAATCTATCTTCGCATCACCAAATGAAATGGTATCTTTTTGATCAGCACCTAAGTAATCTAATAATACTTCAATAGCAACTTTCTTAGTAATACCTGTTGGTCCTAAATCACCAAACAAAGCCAATTCTCCTTTACCACCCCAAGTATTAGCTTCTAATTCAGGAAATTCTACCTTAGAATCTAAATGATCCTGATAAGTACTTAAAATAAAACTAATCTTATTCACATCATCTCTATAAAGATCTTCACCAGTAAGATGTATAAAACCATTGATAAATCCTTTAGCAGAAGCTTCAGCTTTTTCTAAATCAGCACCTTTACCTTGACTATATTTAATCATGGTAGGAATACCTTGTTCCAACATATAATCATTACAATACATACCACTATTAGCTTCTAAATAGAAACCTAAATGTCTATCATTGCACCAATCAACAATATGCTTAACTTCTTCCTTTGTTAAACCATGATGCATAACCACATGTCCATCATCTTCAACATAAGCCCCGTTACCACCAATCATACCATCTAAATCACATAGATTTCTCTGTTCAATCTCTGCTTTAGAACAACCAGTACAAATATAAACTTTATGACCATTGGCTCTGGCTTCATCAACAACTCTTGCAGCAGATTCTGGTAACTTTGCTTCATAATTAATTAATGTTCCATCAACATCTAAAAATACTATTTTTCTCATTTGTTCCACCTTCCTGATTCAAGTTTATCATCTTATTTAAACAAGACAATATTGATTCTTTAACCTTGATATAATTCTATCATCGAAAATGAAAAAATGCCATTATATAATGACATTTATTTCTCATATTTTCTTTTAAAAGCAGCACTGATTAAACCTTGGAATAAAGGTTCGCTACGATTTGGTCTTGATTTGAATTCTGGATGGAATTGTGAACCGACATAATAAGGATGATCTTTCAGTTCAATAATTTCTACCAAATCTCTTTCAGGATTTCTACCAGAAACAATCATACCATTTTCTTCAAATAATTCACGATATTTATTATTGAATTCATAACGATGGCGGTGTCTTTGTAAAATCAAATCTGTACCATATAATTCGTATACTTTTGTATTTGGTTTAAGTTCACATTCATAGTTACCCAGTCTTTGAGTACCACCCATATCTTCTAAGTTTTGATCACTCATTAAATGAATAATAGGTGTTTTACATAGTTGGTCAAATTCTATCGAATTGACATCTTCCAAATGACAAACATTTCTCGCAAATTCAATAGATGCAATCTGCATTCCTAAACAAATACCTAAATAAGGAACCTTATTAACTCTAGCATATTGAGCCGCATTAATCATACCCTCAATACCTCTTTCACCAAAACCGCCAGGAACCAAAATACCATCAGCATCTTTCAATAATTCATCGGCATTTTCAGCTGTTACGTCTTCAGCATTGATCCATTCAATATTAACCTCACTATTTACATAGTATCCTGCATGTTTTAAGGCTTCATTAACAGATAAATAAGCATCTGGTAATTGCACATATTTGCCTACCATCTTAATTGTTATTTCTTTATTTAGATGGGTAACACGTTCGACTAATTCTTCCCATTCTTGCATATCAGCATTTGGTGCTTCTAAATGTAGATGTCTTAAAACCAAATCATCCATATGTTGATTATGTAACATAATTGGAAGTTCATAAAGGACATCAACGTCATAATTAGAAATAACACATTCGGTAGGGACATTACAAAACATAGAAATCTTTTCTTTAAGTTCATGTTGCACATGTCTATCACTACGGCATACAATCATATCTGGTTGAATACCATAACCTCTTAACTCTTTAACACTATGTTGTGTTGGCTTAGTTTTTACTTCTTTACTGCCTCCAATATAAGGTAATAATGTTGTGTGAATATAAAAAGTGTTTTCGTATCCTTTTTCGATGCGTACTTGTCTAATGGCTTCTATAAAAGGTAAACTTTCTATATCTCCAACAGTTCCTCCAATTTCTGTAATCATAATATCAGCATTGCTGCTTTTAGCAGCTGCATAAATACGTGCCTTGATTTCATTAGTAATATGTGGTACAACTTGCACAGTTGCTCCTAAATAGTCACCACGTCTTTCTTTTGATATAACATTACTATATATTCTACCAGTTGTTACAGAACAATCCTTATTTAATTCTTCATCTATAAATCTTTCATAATGTCCTAAATCCAAATCTGTTTCAGCACCATCTGCTGTTACAAAAACTTCACCATGTTGAAATGGTGACATGGTTCCTGGATCTACATTAATATATGGATCAAGTTTTTGCATAAAAACTTTTAATCCTCTTTGTTTAAGTATTCTACCAAGTGATGCTGCTGTTAAGCCTTTACCTAAGCCTGATACAACTCCACCTGTTACAAATATATATTTCGTCATTAGTCTTCTCTCCTTTCAAAAACAAATAAAAAAAGCCCTTCACTATAAAGTAGTGGGGTGCCCTTTACTATTCTAGCAAAAATCACTTTATAAGGCAATGACTTTCTTCAATAAATGTCTTGTTGTTTTTGAGAATTTCTTTATAATATAAAGTGGAGATGATATTTATGGCAACAACACCTCATATTCTTGTTGTGGATGATGAACAGGAAATTACAGATTTAATTGAAATTTATTTAATACAAGAAGGTTATACTGTAGAAAAGCGATATGATGCTTCTACACTTATTGATGATATTGATCATTTTAAGATAGATTTGGTTTTATTAGATGTCATGATGCCTGGTATTGATGGCATTGAAGCATTGAAATTAATTAGAGAAAAATATAATATTCCTGTTATTTTAGTATCTGCTAAAACCGCAGATAATGATAAGATTGATGGTTTATTAACAGGAGCTGATGATTATATTACCAAACCATTTAATGCAATGGAATTGGTTGCAAGAGTGAAAGCACAACTTAGAAGAGCACAAATATTTAATAAACCTATAGAAGATCAATCTCATATAATAGTAGCTACTGATTTAATGATAGATACTAAGAAAAAATCAGTTACAGTTGATGGTAAACCTGTATCCTTAACTAGAATTGAATATGAAATACTTATATTACTAGCAAGACAGCCAGGAACAGTATTTTCTATTGAAGAAATATTTGAAAATGTATGGCATGAAAAATCAAATAATCCTGCTAATACAGTCATGGTTCATATTAGAAAATTAAGAGAAAAAATAGAAAGGCAACCTAGACGTCCTCAACATATTAAAACCGCCTGGGGTAATGGTTATAAGTTTGATTTATGATAATTTTACATAATATTGGAATAGTATTACAAAATATTCTTCATCGTATTAGAAGACTCTTTATGAGTAGCTTTCGCTGGCGTTTATTAATAAATTTAATATTAGCTTATGTATTAACATTTATTTGTTATAGTGCTTTAACTATTATTGTGAATTGTTTTGATTTGTTTGGAACACCTTCAGAAATTATATCATTTATTAATTTTATTATTTCATTAATTTTATTTCTAAGTATTTTCCTTGACTTAATGAATATTACATTGAATTATATTACTATTTTAAGTAATAAGATTCAAGAAGTTACTGAGGGAGACTATAGTGTAGATATTTCTATTGATTATGATGATGAATTGGGTATGTTAGCAGCAAATATTATTGCTTTAGCAAATACTTTAGAACAGAAGGAAAAAGAAAGTATTATTCTTAAAGAAAATGAAAGATTAGCTTTTGATGCTGAAAGAAATGCTGAAAAGCAAAAAAATGATTTGATAACCAATGTGGCACATGATTTACGTACACCATTGACAACTATTGTTGGTTATCTAGAATTAATTAAAAATAAAGATGATTTAACTAAAGAAGAAATTCAAAAATATTCTTCTGTGGCTTACGAAAAATCTAAAAAATTACAAGCTATGATGGATGATTTATTTGAATTTACAAGTTTGAATCAATCTGATATTAAGTTAAATAAAACAACAATTAATATATCAGAATTAATGATGCAGATTATTGATGAATTTTATCCATCTTTTCAAGATCATCATTTAAATCCTATTGTAACAATAAGTCATCACCATTTATATATTAATGGTGATGGACAGCTCATAGCGAGAGTTTTTGATAATTTAATATCAAATGCTATCAAATATGGGGATGATAATAACGATATTGAAATAGAAGTAATGAATGATGAGCAAAGTGTTACAATTAAAATTATTAACTATGGTCAAACTATTAATGAAGAAGACCTGCCATATATATTTGATAAATTTTATAGGACTGATTCTTCACGTTCCTCTGCTACAGGTGGAACAGGTTTAGGTTTGGCAATAGCTAAAAATATTGTGCAAATGCATGGTGGTCAAATTCTTGCAACAAGTAGACATCATAAGACAACGTTTGTCGTTATCTTTAATCGTTTAAGTGTTACAAGTGAGACAACTGAAACACAATTTATTAATTAATGAGGGAACACTATGAGAGAGGAATCAAAAGAAAAACCAAAAGAAAAAAAAGAATCCCATAGAACAGATGTTAAGTTTGATCCGTTCTATATTGAAGGAAGCATTCATGGTTTAAAGAAAACTGAAAAAGACCAAAAGAAAGAATCGCACTAAGCGATTCTTTTATTTGATCTCTGTTTTCCACAAACCATGTAGATTACAATAGGCATAAACAGCTATTGGTTTATCATCACCAATATTGAATGTTACATTAGGATTTTCTCCTGGATTCAAAGCCTTACGTTGTCCACCATTTTCTAATTCCAAATAAATCCATTGAATATAATGAGCTTCAATCATTGGATGATCAACTTCTCCAACATTAACAATGACTTTTCCTTCTTCAACACTCACAACTGGTAAATGTTTTTCTCCAGCAGCATCTACAGTATTAGGAACTAACGCTTCCATTAGTTCACCACAACATACGATAGGTACACCAGAATCCTGAATTTTACCTACGATATTACCACAATGACGACAAATATAAAATTTTTCTTTCATAACACTTCTCCTTAATAATTTTCACACATACGTTCAAAGTAAGCTTTTGAATAACCACATACAGGACAATGATCAGGTGCTTCTTCACCTTCATAGATGAAACCACATTGACGACATTTCCATCCTTTAGGTGCTTCTCCTTTATAAGTTGTTTCATTTTTATAATGCTCTAATAATCTTAAATAACGCGCTTCATGTGATTTTTCAACAGCTCCTACAAGTTCAAATTTTTGAGCTAATTCTTCAAAACCTTCTTCTCTTGCTTCCTTAGCCATTCTTACATACATGTCAGTCCATTCTTCGTTTTCACCAGCAGCTGCAGTTTTTAAATTTTCATCTGTTGAACCAATACCATGAAATTCACTAAACCACATTTTAGCATGTTGCTTTTCCTGATTAGCAGTTTCTTCAAAAATAGCAGCAATTTGCTCGAATCCTTCTGCTCTTGCTTTTTGGGCAAAGTAAGTATATTTATTTCTGGCTTGAGATTCTCCTGCAAAAGCTTCCATTAAATTTTTTTCAGTTTTTGTACCTGCATATTTACTTGTTTTTTCTGTTACATCTTCTAACTTTACAAATACACTCGCTGGTTGTTTACATACAGGACATACAAAATCATCACTTAAAGGTCCTTCGTAAATATAACCACACACTCTACATTTCCATCTTTCCATTTTTACCTCCTCCTAATTCATCGTTATAATTATTAATTTTTTAATGGCAAGTTCCATGACCACAGCCATCACCATGATAATCATGGTGATCACACTGGGCATCTGGATCATAAGCTAAATGACCAGATGCAAAATCTTTCACAACTTCATCTGCGTTTCCACTTACACCAGGAAATAATTCGATGCCAGCACTAGCCATAGCATTTTGAGCGCCAGGTCCAATACCACCACAAATAAGCACATCAACTTGCATAGCTGTTAAAATACCAACTAATGCACCATGTCCTATACCATTATTATCTATTACTTCACTACTAACAATTTGACCATTTTCAATATCGTACACCTTAAAAAATGCTGTACGTCCAAAATGTTGAAAAACTATTCCATCTTCATAAGTTACTGCAACTCTCATGATATCTTCTCCTTTAATTTTTTGAAAATCTTTTAAAATTTGTTTCATTTGACAATCGTCTTTATAACAGTGTCTAGGATCTCCGTTACATAAATGAAACTGTCCACCTTCGATTTTAAGAGGTAATCCTAATACCAAAGCATCTGCTATTTTCTTCCTCGCATTGTCATATATTTTTTGAGCTGTTGTTCTACCAACACCTAACTGTTTTCCACATTCTTCTTGTGATAATCCTTCTTTATCTATTAACCTAATAGTTTCATATTCATCAATAGTTATAATTATCGGATTATTATTAAATTCACCTTTGGGTATAAATTCAAGTATTTCAGGGAAATGACATATCTGACGACATTTCACTGGTCTAACCATAGTCTCACCTCTTGATATTTATCATATCAGAGTTAATGGCATATGTCAATAATGATGCTTAAATAAAAAGGCTTAACCTATACGTAAAGCCTTTGATGTTTTACTATGACCAACTTCGTTTGTTTGCGCTACAAACATATCTTTAGTGATATATTGTTGTAATATTTCGTAAGTTGTTGGTTTTATTGAATACTTTTCCATTTGTGTAAATGTTCCAAGTAGTATTCCATTAACTTGTTGGAAAGCACCTATTTGATTAAGTTGTGCCATATAAGTAGATATTTGCGGAGCTTCACCACTCATAGCTTCTAAAAATAATAACTTGTTATGTAAATCTGGCATGTATTTTGTCCCTGCAAGTTTT
Organism: Erysipelotrichaceae bacterium; assembly: GCA_021201655.1. Classification (GTDB taxonomy): domain Bacteria; phylum Bacillota_I; class Bacilli_A; order Erysipelotrichales; family Coprobacillaceae; genus JAJQDJ01. Next base: position 18,025 of record JAJQEL010000060.1, read on the forward strand.
AAGAAACAGCGTATATTCCCGCCTACAATAATGTTATTATCGATAGTTCCTTGACCTTGTAAGATATCCCATTTAATATCAAACAAATCATTTTGTCCTTGAAGATACTTTTTAAATCGTTCTATTTGTATACCTGAATCATCTCTTATAAGATGCTTGATTTGAAATAAAACAGATGATTTTCCTGTTTGACTATAGATAGCATTGATGACTGTAGTTAGATCACTATATCCAAAGAACGATTTATCATTTCTAGATATTAAATCATAATCAAGATAAGGCAAAATGGTATTTGCTAGATCACCACCAGATAAATCAAAGATAGCATCAATACTATTGTCTTCATAAAAATGATTGAATGCATATGCTTTATCTTTTCCTAATGCATAACCATATAAACAGGGACTTTCAACAACTTCAATATCCATAGAATATAATAGCTTTTTAAGCGCTATGATTATTTCTGCATCCCTATCTGTCTGCCCATTAGAACAAGCTACAAATGCCACTTTTTTCATTTTAATAACTCCAACACTTCTAATAATGATGTACACACTTTATATTCATCGCTATTTCTCGTATTTGTTCTATCTAATAAAATAGGTTTAATCCCGACAGATAATGCACCTTTCACATCTGAACTAACAGAATCACCTATATGTATCACTTCATTAGAACTACATTGACTGACTTCTAAAGCTTTTTCAAATATTTCCTTATGTGGTTTATAGGCTCTTACCATATCACCACAAATAATGTCTTGAGGATGTAAATCATGATCTTCTAAAAAGATATTGACAAATTCTTTTCCATTATTAGTTATGATATAAACAGGTAATGGACATTTATCAAAGAATTCTTTGACGTCATCAAAGATTGGTGATTTTGACCAATATTGATGATCTAAAGCTCTAAACTCTTCAACATCCATTTTTAAATCATAATGTTCTTCTAAATAATGAAATGATTGCGTAATAATTTCATCTTCCGTTAAAAATGTATCCAAATAGCTTTCTACTTCTGCCTTTAATACTAATCCCCACCATAGTTGAATAGCTTCTTTAATACTAGATATGTTACTATTTTCAGTAGCTTGTTTAGCCATCTCTATAGCATAATGATTTTCTTCTTGTGTCATTGTTCCTGTATAATCAATAAATACTGCTTTTATCATATGGACCTCCTATTTTTCTTCATAATATCATAAACAAATTTATAATCATCTGCAAGTTCATATCATTCATTGTTTATGTATCCAATCTTTTTATTTCTACTAATGATTTATTACGATAAATTAAATCATTTCTCACACCAAACCCTTGTTTCACCCAGAATGCATTACCCTCTTCATTTCTCTCAAACACTACTAATGCAACTTTAGATATGCCCAGCTCATATAAGGCATTGATAGCTTGATCAACAAGTTGACTGGCAATTCCTTGATGCCTACATTTTGGTGATATAGCTGTATGATAAATATAGCCTCTTCTGCCATCATTGCCTGCCATAATGGCACCCACTACTTCATTATCAATTTCAGCCACAAAGCAAGTATCAGGATTTCTATATAAAAATCTATCAATTCCTTCTTTTGTATCGTCAATATTATTAAGTCCCATACCTTTACAAGATAACCATAAATCATATACAGAAGGATAATCTTCGATTGTCATAATTCTTATATTCATCATATCATCTCCAAATCTATTATACTTTAAACATAGTCAAAAAGATATAAAAAAGTCTCCGAAGAGACTAAATGTATTTTCTACTATTCCACCATAAAATTATTAGATATAAACAATTTATAACAAATGCTCCTAGTAACATACCCGAGATAAGATATAATAGTTATTGATATATGAATCGTTTTTTTAACTTTCTGTTACTACATCTTGCTATACACTAACCGTTTTTAAAGTTTCAATTGCATCATTAATTTCTACACTATTTCTTTTGCCATTCAATATTTCAATAATATCAATATGATAACATTCTGATAATTCCATAAGTATACTTAAATCAACACCAAATGAAACGACATACAACGAGAATTACTCAGAAATAACAACTTCTCCACCACGAGAGTCAAAATAATCTTCAATCTGGGCTATCAATATTTGTGCATCACTATATTGTTTTACATATACATGATCTGCTACCCATTGATCACCGCCAGCTTCTATAACATTATATTGTTCATCATAAGTAATACTATAATAATACTCTTTATCATCTAAAGTACAAGTTAAATCGACAGTTGTTAGCTCACCTGTATCATCAACATATTTATATAAAACAATACCTGCGAATGTGAATAAAAAACAAACTAGCACAACTACAACAATTGTAATTAAAATAGTTTTCAATATTCTTTTATTACGCCTACTTTTATTAGCAAGCTGTTCATTAAGCAATGCTAATTGTATAGCTATTTCATTCATATCCTTTGTTTCTTCAATTTTTTCACCTAATAATTCACTCACGAATATTTCAAATATTTCTGCAATTTTGACAAGCATTTCTGCATCTGGAACTGATAAGCCTTTTTCCCATTTAGATATGGTTTGACGTACAACATGTAATTGTTGTGCTAGCACTTCTTGTGACATACCCTTTTGTTTTCTTAGTGTTTTTAAATTTTCGCTAAACATGATTTTGTCCTCCTTGAATTTATGTTAAATGAAAAAATTCCATTGCACAAGCAACGGAAATTAACATTTATTAATATTTGTTGATAAATATTAATCCAATCAAACAAATAATAATTCCTATAATCTTATTCCATGTAATCGGTTCACCATATAATATAAATCCAACAAAAATCAATGCGACTGCTAAAAAAGAGCTTTGCACAATTGAAGCTGTACTTATTGTCCAACCCGCTTTATAAGCATAGATAAACCCAACTTCTAATCCAACAATAACAATTCCTAACACAAACGGAGCCCAATTTAAATGTTTATATTCATTAATAAGATTGCCATCTTTGTTCAATATAAAATAAAGTACTGCTGAAACAATTGCTCCTATGATATACGTTATTGTTAATGAAGCGAGAGGATTCATTGCACTTGGAACCGATTTTGAACATATCTGATAAACAATATTTGAAACGACAACTAATACAATTGGCAATACATAAACTAACATAATAATATCTCCCTAATTAAAATTTAGCCTGACTGTTGATAGGTGCTCACCCATTTTATAAAGTATAAATTTTTGCAAAATATTAGTCAATAATTAAAAAATAATTTTGATTTTTGACGGATTGTTTTCATCATATATAATTTGTATAGTTGAACCTACATCAGGTATATTATTCAATATACCTATATATTGTCTTTTTATATATTCTTTTCCATTCACATGATATTTTATCTTAATAATATGAGGATATTTCGAACTATGCATATCCATAGCCTTTAATGCTTTAGTGTTAATTCTTAACCACCAAAGCTTATTGATTGCTATTATTATTCCTGTTGTTTTAATCATTTTATCTTTCCTCATAAAATATTTTCTTTAAAAATTTTATACGCTTATCAATATTTTCTTTAGCAATACTACTATTTATGGCAAAATCATAGCCATGAATTGTTCCTTTTGTTTCATTGATTTTCACATTAACTTTAGCTTCTTGTAATTTCTTTGCATATAAAACACCTTCATCATGTAAACAATCATATTCAGTGGTTTCAATATATGTTTGTGGAATGTTTTCTGGAAAATGACTATGCATTGGTGAAACATTTTCTTTATTGTTTATATCATTGCAATAATATGACCACATACGTTTATTATTTTTTGCATTCCATAATGGAGTATCGATATATTTTTTCATAGAATCTGTTTGCATATCAATATCAGTAACTGGATAGAGCAGCATTTGTAAGCATGGTTGTTTTATGTTTTCTTTTTGATAATTATTACAAATCATAGCTGCAATAGTACCTCCTGCACTATCTCCAGCCACACCTATTTTATCGGTCTTGTTCATGACATGTTTATATAATGCCAATACATCTTCATAAGCTGCTGGATAAGGATATTTTGGTGTAAGATGATAATCAGGAAAATATACTCTACAATGAGCTTTTAAAGCATATGTACAAGCGAGCTGTTTATGATAAGGTGCAGCTTTATAACTAAAACCACCACCATGTATATAAATTAAGCAAGGTAGATTTTCATTAGTATTTTCTGGTTCATAGATATCTACTTTATATGGAAGGTTATTATGTCCTTGAATTAAGATATGTTTATTTGAAATACCTGCAGGAATTTTTGTGAACTTATACATAATTGGTAAAAATATATATGCCCCTTTTATCATGAATTTATTATAGGGAATATTAATCGCTACAGATCTTAATTCAGGATTAACGAGTTTTTTATAGTTCATTTTGTATCACCTTACTTTCATTCTTGGATTATTTTATTATAACTTTAACATCATGATAAAATAATATAAAATTTATGTCAATCAAATAATAATTATTTTTATTGATATGTAACGCTTTTTACGTTACAATGTATATAAAAGGAGGTGATAATCATGGATAAAACTGCTACTTTGAATCTTAGAGTTAATCCAACTGTTAAAGAAAAAGCCGAAGAAGTATTATCAAAGTTAGGAATCCCAATGTCTGTAGCTATTAATATTTATCTCAATCAAATTTCTTTTACAGGTGGTATTCCTTTTCCAGTAACTTTGCCAAAAGCACCTGATAGAGTAAATGCTGATTTAATGACTGATGAAGAATTACTAGAAAAAATCAAAAAAGCTTATAATGATATCAAAACTGGAAATGTTCAAAATGCTGAAGTTGCATTTTCCAAATTCAGGGAGAATCACTGATTATGGAAAAATATACAATTAAAATTACAAATGAAGCTTTAGCTAATATATCAGAACGTTTGAAAAGGTTAAAACTCTATTAAACAATAGAACTTTAACCTTTTTATATACATATCATTTTTAATCTGCATTTCCAGATATTGGATTGATTTTAGCAGTAATACTATTAACTGTTAATTTCGCAAGCATTGTTCTAGGGAGTGCATTTTTATTGTAATCGAAGTTTCGTGTTGAATCATGACGATTAAGAATAATGTCTTCCATAACTTGTTGTTTTTGATTGTCATTTATAAATTCAATAGTAGCTGTACCCATGATTGACTTATAACGCATAGTGATATCTTTCTTTTCAGGGATAAGTTCCATTTTAAGTGGTATATCCATTTCAAAGGAACATTTTTTATTTTGTTCCATAAGTTCGTATTTTCTACCAGCCATAGCACCATGAATATAAAAAAATATTTCTTTATCTTTAACAGTATAAGCAAAATTCATTGGAACAATATAAGGATAATCATGATCAGCTAAACCTAATCTTATAATGTCACAGTTATCTATGATTTCAATAATAGTATTAAAATCTGTGACTTCTCTATCTTTTCTTCTCATATTATTCTCCGTTTTATAAAAGCAGAAGTATAACTTCTGCTTAGTTAAACTGTGTCATATCTTTGACATAATCATATAAAGCCTGATGAGCATTTTCACCATGTTCTGCAATGATTCTGACAATCGCACTACCTACAATAGTACCATCAGCATATTTGTTCATTTCTTGAACTTGCTTAGGTGAATGGATACCAAAACCAATAGCTACTGGTACGTCTGTTACTTCTTTGATATCTTTAATAATTGTCGATAAGTCTGTTTGGATTTCATCTCTAACACCTGTTACACCTAATGATGATACAAGATAGATGAATCCTTCCGCTTCTTTCGCAATCATTTTGATTCTTTCTTTTGATGTTGGAGCAATCATGGAAATCACTTTAACATCATAATTTTTAGCTACATCTTTAACTTCACCTGATTCTTCATAAGGACAATCAGGAATAATGATACCATCCACACCAACTTCCTGGCAATTCTTAAAGAAACGATCATATCCATAATGAAATACTGGATTAAGATAGGTCATAAGACATAAAGGTATATCAGATTTTTCTCTGACAGCTTTGACTATTTCAAAAACACCATCAGTTGTCATATGATGTTTTAAAGCACGAATGTTAGCATCTTGGATGACTGGTCCTTCAGCAATTGGATCACTAAAAGGAATACCAATTTCAATAAGTGATGCCCCAACTTTTTCTAATTCAAATATATATTCAATCGTTTTTTCTTTGATAGGATCACCTGCAGTAAGGAAAGCAATAAAGGCTTTTTGATTTTCAAAGGCTTTTTGTATTCTATTCATTGATTTCAATCCCCCTATACTTAGCAATAGCTGCTACATCTTTATCACCACGACCAGATAAACATATAATAACAATATCATCTTTAGACATAGTTGGAATAATCTTTCTTGCATGAGCAACAGCATGAGCACTTTCAATTGCACAAATAATACCTTCTACTCGTGCTAGATATTCGAATGCTGAAACAGCTTCATCATCGGTAACAGGTACATATTGAGCTCTGCCAATATCATGGAGATAAGCATGTTCAGGACCAACACCAGGATAATCCAAACCAGCAGAAATTGAATACACTGGAGCGATTTGTCCATATTCATCCTGACAGAAATAAGATTTCATTCCATGGAATACACCTAATGTTCCCGTATTCATAGTAGCTGCTGTTAGAGCTGTATCCACACCTTTACCTGCTGCTTCACAGCCAATCAACTGTACATCTTTATCATCAATAAAATTATAGAACATACCCATAGCATTACTTCCACCACCAACACAGGCCATAACAGCAGTTGGTAATTTTCCTTCAGCAGCTAAGATTTGTTGTTTAGCTTCTTTAGAAATAACGCTTTGGAAGTCTCTAACCATCATAGGAAATGGATGAGGTCCCATAACAGAACCTAATACATATAATGTATCATCAACACGTTTTGTCCATTCACGCATACATTCATTAACAGCATCTTTCAAAGTCATAGAACCTGTCATAACTGGATGTACTTTAGCACCTAGCAGTTCCATACGATATACATTCAATGATTGTCTATCGGTATCCTCTTTACCCATAAAGATTTCACATTCTAGATCTAATAAAGCTGCAGCTGTTGCCGTTGCGACACCATGTTGCCCTGCACCAGTTTCGGCAATAACTCTTGTTTTACCCATTTTCTTAGCCATCAAACATTGACCTAATACATTATTAATCTTATGAGATCCAGTATGATTTAAGTCTTCTCTTTTTAAATAAACTTTAGCACCACCTAAATCTTCAGTCATTTTTTTCGCATAATACAATAACGATGGTCTACCTGCATATTCTTCTAATAATTTATTTAATTCAGCTTGAAATGCTTCATCATGTTTATAAAATTCATATGCTTCTTCAACTTTATGAATCTCACTCATTAATGTTTCAGGAATATACTGACCACCATGTTGTCCATATCTACCTACACCCATTATGTACCCTCCTTACAACTTCTTTTATTTTTTCTTTATCTTTAACACCCTTGGTTTCTACACCACTGCTTAAATCAATACCAAAACAATCTTGTTTTAATGCTTCATCTAAATTATCCAAATTAATACCACCTGCTAAAAAATAAGGTTTATCCATTTTTGGTAATAACTTCCAATCAAATGTTTTACCACTTCCAGCAACTGGTGAATCCATTAAATAATAATCTACATCACATTGTCTATAATTCGCTATATTCATAGCTTTAATAAGCGGAACATTGATTTTATCTTTTAATGATTGAATATATGCATCGTCTTCTTGTCCATGTAATTGCACATAATCAATAATATTTAAATTCACTAATTCTACAATAAAATCAATATCTTCATTCACGAAGACACCAACTGATGGTATATCTTTATCTAGTTTTTTTCTTAATAATTGTGCTTTTTCTAAAGTGACTTGTCTTCTACTTTTCGCAAATACAAAGCCAATATAATCAGGTTTGATTTCATTCACATAATCAATATCTTCTTCTCGTGATAAACCACATATCTTAACTTTCATGATAACCCCTTAATTCATCAAATGTTGCTTGCTTGTTACTAGAACGCATGAGTGTTTCGCCTATCAATACGGCATTGACATGATTAACTTCTAATGCATGAATATCTTCATAAGTTTTAATACCACTTTCAGAAACAAAGACAATATCATCATCAACCATATTTCGCAAACGAATACTATTATGAAAATCAACAGTAAAATCTTTTAAATTACGATTATTGACACCAATAATTCGTGCTCCTGATTTTAAAGCGCGATGCATTTCATCTTCATCATGCGTTTCTACAATCGCACTTAAGCCTAAATCATGAGCTAATTTTAAATAGTTTGTTAATTGTTGATCATCTAAAATAGCACAAATTAGCAGAACTGCATCAGCACCATAGACTTTGGCTTCATAGATCATATATTCATCAATTGTGAAGTCTTTTCTAAGTAGTGGTATTGATACATTTTGTCTTATTTCTTTGAGATATTGAATACTACCTTGAAAGAAATCAGGTTCTGTAAGTATAGAAATAGCGCTAGCACCTATTTTTTCATAATCTTTCGCAATATCCACATAGGGAAAATCAGGAGCTATTAAACCTTTAGAAGGAGATGCCTTTTTCACTTCCATGATAAAAGACATACCTTCTTTTCTCAATGCTTTTTCAAATGGATAATCATAAGTTATCTTTGGTAATTGTGATTTTAATTCATCTAAAGATACTTTTTGTTTACTTTGTTCAACTCTTATTAAAGTCTTATCAACGATTTTATCTAAAATCATTAAGCATTGCTCGCTTTCACAAAAGCTTCAAGCTTTTCTAAAGCTAAACCAGCATCAATAATTTCTGCAGCTTTTTCAATACCTTCAGCTAAACTATCTGCTTTACCACCAATATAAATACCTGCACCTGCATTCATTAATACTGTATCTCTCTTAGGTCCTTTTTCACCTTTTAAGACTGATAATGTTATTTGAGCATTTTCTTGTGGAGTGCCACCCAATAAGTCATCTTTGCTACATCTTGTAAAGCCAAATTCTTCAGGGGTAATAGTATAAGTATTAAAATCACCATTATTGATTTCACATACTAAAGTATCAGAAGAAGATGTAATTTCATCTAAGCAATCCTGCCCATAAACAACCATTGCACGTTTAACACCTAACAAGCTTAATACTTGCGCTAAAGGTTCAACCATATCTTCACTATAAACACCCATAACCTGCATAGTAGCACCAGCTGGATTTGTAAGTGGGCCTAAAATATTAAAGACTGTTCTAATACCTAATTCTTTTCTTACAGGTGCGACAAAACGCATAGCTGTATGATATGTTTGAGCAAATAAGAAACAAATATTAATATCATTTAATATCTGTGTACTCTTAGCTGGTGAAATATCAATCTTAACGCCTAAAGCTTCTAAAACATCGGCAGCGCCGCTTAATGAACTAGCTGCACGATTGCCATGTTTTGCAACCTTAACGCCTGCAGCAGCAATAACCAAAGATGATGTTGTTGAAATGTTAAATGAATGAGCACCATCGCCACCAGTACCAACAATCTCCAATACTTCTTCATCGTTTAATAACTTCACACCATGTTCTCTCATGCTCTTAGCACTACCAGTGATTTCTTCAATTGTTTCACCTTTCATAGATAATGCTGTCAAATAAGATGATGTTAAGATTTGAGATGTTTCTCCACTCATAATCTCATCCATACATTGATAAGCCTGTTCTCTCGTTAAATCTTGATTCTTTACTAATAATTGAATTGCTTCCTTAATCATTTTTTCTCCTCCTAAAAAGTTCTTCATTATTCTTAATCCATCCTTAGTCAATACTGACTCAGGATGAAATTGTAAACCATATACTGGATAATCCTTATGTTTCACTGCCATAACTTCATTATCATCCGTTTTCGCAATAACCTCTAAACAATCAGGTAAATCAACTGCTATTAATGAATGATATCGAGCAACACTTATTCGTTTTTCAATACCTTTAAACAAAGAATCATCTGCTAATTCTACTTCTGAAACCTTACCATGCATAAGCTGTTTTGCATAAGTAATGGTTGCGCCAAACACTTCACATATAGCTTGATGCCCTAAACAAATACCTAAAATAGGTTTGATCTTATAAAATGCTTCAATAATAGCTTCCATATTCCCCGCATCAACAGGTTTGCCAGGTCCAGGTGATAAGATAATCGCTTCAGGATTTAATGCTTTTACTTCTTCAACAGTTATTTTATCATTTCTAACAACTTTAATATTGGGATTGACTGCACCTACTAATTGATACAAATTATAGGAAAAACTATCATAATTATCTATTAATAAAATCATATCATTGTCCCTCCGCTAAAGCTTTTAAAATAGCTGCTGCTTTATTACAACATTCTGTAAATTCTTTTTCAGGTACACTATCGGCTACAATACCTGCACCACTACCTACATGGACTGTATCATTGACTTTATAAGCAAAACGTATCGCAATACAAGTATCTAATTGACCTGTAAAATCAATATAACCAATAGCACCACCATATAAATAGCGCTTATGTTGTTCTAATGCATAGATAAGTTCACTTGCTTTTATCTTAGGTGCACCTGAAAGTGTTCCTGCTGGTAACAAGGAATCCACAGCATCTATTGCATCACAATCTTTTTTAATCTTACCACTCACTGTTGACCCGATATGCATAACATGTGAAAATTTCAAAATATCCATATAATTTTCAACTTTGACACTATTAAATTCACTAATCTTACCAATATCATTTCTACCTAAATCTACTAACATATTGTGCTCAGATAGTTCTTTTTCATCACTTAATAAATCTTTAATTAATGCCTCATCCTCTACATCATCTTTTCCTCTTGGTCTTGTCCCTGCTAAAGGATAAGTATATAAACGATGATCTTCTAATTTAACAAGGGTTTCTGGAGATGCCCCAACAACTTCTACAACACTAGTAGATATATAAAACATATAAGGTGAAGGGTTGATATTTCTTAATACTTCATATGTTTTAAGTAAACTACCAGTAGCTTTAGCTTTAAATTGATTGGCTAATACTATTTGAAAGATATCACCTTCATAAATATGTTTCTTGGCGATTTCTACCATTTCACAATAACGATCTTTAGACAATCTAGTATTGAAGTTTTCTAATATATGCAGATTTTCTATTTCTGATTCCTGTTTAGCTTTTATAATACTTTCTAAATCATCCAGTCTCTTTAATCCTAATTGATATTCTTCTTCAACATTATTTGTTTTAATATTGGTAATGAGTTTTATCTTTTTCTCTAAATGATCAAAACAAACCATTGTATCAAATAACATCAAATAAACATCTGGAATATGTTCATTGTTTTCCTCATTGGTTTTAAGAGTTGGTTCATTATAATGAAAATACTCATAACCAAAATAACCTACAAGACCACCTGTTAACGTTGGTAATGTTGTAATACGGGGACTCTTATAATGGGATAATAGTTCTCTAATATAATCATGAGGATGTTTTATTTCAAATGTTTTTCCTTCAGTTTCTAATATATTATCATAACAAGCAATATGTAAAAGTGGTTTATAACCTAAGAAAGAATAACGGCTCCATCGTTTTTGCTGATCAACACTTTCTAACAAATAACAATCTTCATTTTTTGCTTTGAATTTTTTTAACACTTCTGTAGGTGTTAAATGATCAACAGGGATTTCTTTATAAATAGGAATAATATCATATTGACCCTGATTGATAATCTTTTTGACTTCTTCTATTGTAGCCTTATACATTTTCTTCCTCCTTTAAAAACAAAAAACCGTCCTCGCAGTAAAACTGCCAAGGACGGATGTTATCCGCGGTACCACCTTGTTTTATGCTTTCGCATACACTTTGTAGAATGCCATCACATTCTTAACTACTAACGTAAGTTATCACGTCAAGGAATACTCAGCTTTCACCTTTGGCCTTGCCCTCAATGGTCCATTTAATAGATTGCCACTGCCTGTTTCCACCATCCAGACTCTCTAAAAGTACATCTTCTATTTTTATCTCCACTTCATCGGTTTGTATATGTATATGATAGACAAACTTAAATAAAAAGTCAACCTTAATTTAAAAATTTCATAAAAATAAATTTTAATTATACATTTTTCACATTTTGTCTATTTCATAAACAATCCCATTTGTTTGTTTCTTCAAAATAATTCATTAAATCATTATGATACATTTGTAGGAGGGAAATAATGATGAAAAATTATTTTTTTACATCAGAAAGTGTGACCGCTGGTCATCCTGATAAGATTTGCGATTATATTGCAGATAGTATTTTGGATGAAGCTTTGAGCGTTGATCCAGATGCTAAAATGGCAGTAGAAGCAACCATTAAAGATGATTTAATTTTTATATATGGCGAAGCCAATACAACTGCAATTCTTGATTATAAAGATATTGCTTTAAGATGCATGAAAGAAATTGGTTATAATGAAGATTATCGTGTTCTAACACGTGTTTCTAAACAATCTATGGAAATTAATCAAGCTGTTGATAAAAATCAGACAATATGTGCTGGTGATCAAGGTATTATGTTTGGTTATGCGACTGATGAAACTGACACTTATATGCCTGCACCTATTTATTATGCCAATAAGTTAGCGAAACGATTAGGAGATTTACAACATCAATCAGAACAATTAGGACCTGATGGTAAAACTCAAGTAAGTATAGAATATGAAGATAATCAAGTCAAAAGAATTGATAGTATTGTTGTATCAACTATGCATAAAGAATATGTTACTCATGATGAGTTAGAAAAACTCATCATAGAAGAAGTGATTGAGCAAGTGATACCAAAGAATCTTATTGATGAAGACACAAAGTTCTATATTAATCCAAGTGGTAGCTTTGTAGTAGGTGGCAGTTTTGGTGATTCTGGTACAACAGGTAGAAAGATAGTATGTGATAGTTATGGTGGCGTGGGGCGTATTGGTGGCGGATGCTTTTCTAGCAAAGATCCATCAAAAGTTGATCGTACAGGTGCTTATTACTGTCGCTATGTAGCTAAAAATATTGTCGCTAATGGTTATGCTAAAAAGTGTGAGATACAAGTATCATATGCAATTGGACGAGAAGCTCCATTATCTATTTATGTGAATACATTTAATACGGGAAACGAAGAAGATATATATAAAATAATAGATAACAATTTTAATTTTAAGGTTAATGATATGATTAACGAATTGGATTTAAGAAAACCAATATATAAAAACACAGCTGTTTATGGTCATTTCGGTAGAGATGAATTTAGCTGGGAAAAAGTAAAGGAGATTTAATAATGAGTATTAAAGATAAAGCAACAACAATTGGCGTTAAACAAGTATTAAAATATTTAGAAAAAGATCCTCAGGATAATATTCCTAAGATTCTTGATTGGTTAGAAAAAGCTGATGTAAATGGTTCTATGGCTCTACAGCTTCCTGTGGTTAAACAACAATTAAGTGATCCAAATAACAATTGGAATCAATTAGTGATGAGTTTGTATACTGATATAGATGGTGACGTTAGAATTAAATTATTTGAAAACTTTTTGATTAACTCTTTGATGAAATGGCATAAACGCAGTGAAGAAGTAAAGAAAGAATATGATTGTAATGTGCCTTGGCTTATTTTGTTGGATCCTACTAGTGCGTGTAATTTACATTGTACAGGATGTTGGGCTAGTGAATATGGTAACAGATTGAATTTAAGCTTTGATGAGATTGATGATATTATTAGTCAAGGTAAAGATTTGGGTATCTATATGTATATTTATACAGGTGGAGAGCCGATGGTTAGAAAAGATGATTTGATTAAGATCTGTGAAAAACATAATGATTGTGTTTTCTTAGCATTTACTAATGGAACATTGATTGATGAAAAATTTGCAGATGAAATGTTACGTGTTAAAAACTTTGTACCAGCTATAAGTATTGAAGGTAATGAAGAAGTCACTGATGCTAGACGTGGACAAGGTACATATCAAAAAACTATTAAAGCTATGAAGATATTAAAAGATAAGAAATTACCTTTTGGTGTATCATGTTGTTATACAAGTGTGAATGTAGATTCAATTAGTAGCGAAGAATTCATCGATCAATTGATTGATTTTGGCGCAAAGTTTGCATGGTTTTTCCATTATATGCCAGTAGGCAATGATGCTACGTTAGATTTATTGCCTAACCCTAAGCAAAGAGAAATGATTTATCATCGTATTAGAGAATATAGAAATACAAAGGCTTTGTTTACAATGGACTTTCAAAATGATGCTGAATATGTAGGTGGATGTGTTGCGGGTGGACGTTATTATTTCCATATTAATCCGCATGGTGATATAGAACCATGTGTATTTATTCATTATTCTGATAGTAATATTAGAAAGAATACTTTACTAGAAGCATTATGTAATCCATTATTTAAAGCTTATAAGGAAGGTCAACCATTTAATGACAACATGTTAAGACCTTGTCCAATGTTAGAAAATCCTGAAAAATTAAGAAAAATGGTTCATGATACAGAAGCAAAATCAACGGATATGGAATCTGTTGAACCTGTTGATCATTTATGTGATAAATGTGTAGATTATGCTTCTTCTTGGCAAGAAAAAGCAGATGAACTTTGGCATAATTAAACCCACCTCATTTCCCTCCGGTCATTAGGTGGGAATTGTTAAAGGATCACTTCAATTGTGATCCTTTTTTAGTAGTTTGTAATAAGTACTTCTTTGGTAATGGCTGTTTTATCTTTAATATGATAAGAAGCATTACTATATGTTTTAGATATATAATTAATATTATAAGCATTATCCAAACACCAGTTAATCAATAATTCATGCGTTTGACCTTTATGTTCTATGACATTCGATAATGCAAATTTAATGTTTAGCGCATCACATTGATTGAGAAATTCCAATAAGGCTTTTTCATCCTGTAATGTCCATCCACCATTTTCATTATAAGCAGCATCACCTAAATAATATGGAGGATCTAAATATAAGAAAGATTTATGTTGACTGATTTCTTGAATATCCATATCTCTAAAGTTTTGACAAATAAAGTTAATATTTTGAGCATGCATCTTATCCATAAATGCTTCTAAATTTTTTCGTAAACTGGCATTAAAATCTCTTTTACCTACAGGTAGATTAAATTCACCTTTATTATTAAAACGTATCTGATTATTAAAGCCATAAATTATAAGTAATAAAAATAAATCATCACCAGGTAATTGATTATAATCATTTTTAAGCTTTGTATAAGCTTCTTTATTATACTTTCCTACACCATGACTACTATCACATTGATAATAAACATAACCATTTTTATAAGTATTACTTAATCCGTATTGTTCTATAAGATTATCTAAATGTTTGATTAAATCATAAGAATTTGATTGTTTTAGATACTCCAATAATGATATCACATGTTGATCATTATCAATACATATAATGGTATCACTATGCATATTAATACCAACATTAGCCCCACCACAAAAAACATCATAGAATACATCTATATTCTGAGGAAATTTACTCACTAATTGAGGTAATATTTTATATTTTCCACCTGTAAAATTAAGTGGTGATTTAATAAATTCATCTACATCTATATGATTTAAAGATTCATCTTTTTTTCCTACCGTACATAAAAACAATCTTTCTTTATGGTTGTCTAAATTTGTTTTACCAGTTGTATAAGCATTATATTCTTCTTCGAATATTTTAACTTCACCCTTTGTTTTTAATATTTCTAATATTTGTTTATCAGAAATTTTTGCATTTGAACGTGGATCTCCTTGTTTTCCCATATTATTATAAGAAACTAATATGTATTTAGCATCAATATTTTCAATCAATTCTTCATAAGCTATTGGTGCCTTAGATGAACAATAAACACTTTTAAGATTCTTTCGATCCATTTTTCTAGCCACACCTTTAACTTCTGGTTTGGTATTTAATGCAACATTTTCTAAAAAGTGATAGGCATCACAAAATTGTCTAGAATTATATGGTGGATCAATATAAACCAAATCAGCTTTAACATTTTTTACTAATTCATTAGCATCCATTTTATATATTTGATTATTTTTATTGTATTTATCTTCATCTAAGTTAGGGTATGATAATATAAGCTGTTGATTGAGATCACCATTTTTACGATAAGCATCATAATGGCCTACAGTATTCGCTATTCTATCAATCGCGTATATAAGACTACAAATAAGAATATTTTTTTCTCTAAAATTTATTTTATCTTCCTCATATAGTTTATCTATATCATCTCTAATATAACCTACTTTAGACATATTATCTTTGCTTAGATATGTATCCGCAAAATTAAGTGAATAATAATTATCCTCTTTTGTAGATAAACTATTATAATTATCTATGAGCTTCATTAATTTATCCTTATTTATAATTTCATTATCAAAAAAAGTATAATAAGCTACCTCATTTGTCGTTAATGTATCATTAACAATCACATCACAATCCTGATTAAAACTATAACCTACAATACCCGTACCAGCAAACAAATCACATACACTTGTTATATCTTCACAATTGTTATCTACAACCTTATGAATAAAATCAATGAGTTTATATTTACTTCCTAAATATCGACGATTATTAATATTAAACTCTTTCATATCATCACCCATTTCCAAAATATGCATCTTACGCATCATATTATAACATTTTATATACTTAAGAAAAAGCCCTTTTGGGGCTTTTTAGCTTAATTCTTCAATCAAATATTCTCCTTCAACAATACTTCTAAATTGTCTTGAGATTTCATGATTCGTTTGAATTCTAATAGATTTTAATAATATTTCATGAAAATCAGAATCTATAATCCCAACAGGATTATCTTGGATGATTTTAAGAATAATAGATAAATTATCATCTGATATAATAACATCATGTTTTACACATAATTCTTTTAAATTCATTAATGTTAAATTTTGTAGTTTTCTATTTAAATCACTAATAACTTTAAACATAGCAGTACCTCCTTATACAATAATTATATAAAGAGGTATGTTAAGTTTCTATCAAATGAAATAAATATTATATAAATTATTCTCCTAAATAAAGATGCATTGGATATGTTAAATATTCAATTTCCTCTAATTTATCTACTGTAATATATCCTGCAGGTGCTAATAAGACACTAGGTATTCTATTCACAATAGTAGCACATGTGTGTTCAACAGTTGCTGGTTTAACAACATGGAATTCTGTATCTGGTTCTCCTAATATTTTCCAATCACACATATCACCATCATCAGGACCATAAACTTTACCAATACATTGTGTTTCTAAAGTAATACCTTGGTAAGTTTCTGTTGTGACAACAGCACTCATACCAATACAATTTCCTTTAGGAATTGTTTCTCCTAATGTTTCAGAATACAAATCAGTATCATAGAAATAAGGAACACATTTTTGAGAAATAGATTTAATTGTTAACCCTAGCTTATTCGCTAATGATTCATTTGAATTCCATACATATGATGGTTCAACTGTCTCAGGATGAGCAATTTCAGCCTCAAATTGTTCAGATGTAAAACCTGCACCATGAGCTTTGGCTAAAGCCAGTCCATAATCTTCGACATTATAACTTACAGCACCTTCAATTTTGTTGATTTTATGACAACCTGCTGCAACTTGAGCTACCATATTAACCCAGAAAATATCTTGCATACCACTGCCAACAATAGTACAACCATTTTCTTTGGCTAAACGATCTAAATAATTTGTTTGTGCAGAATTTGTAGTCCAAGGATAAATTGCCTCTTCGCAAGTGCTAATAACATTGATTCCACGTTTAACACAATCTTCAAACATCTTGAAACAATCACTTACAAAACTAAATAATGTTACAACTGCAATATCAGCATCACAATTATCCAACACTTCATCAGCATTATCTGAAATGATGACACCAGTTTTAAAACCCAATCCTGCATAATCACCAACGTCTAATCCCACGACATCAGGATTAACATCAATAGCACCTACAATTTCAGCACCATTTTCATATAAATAACGCAAAGTATACTTAGACATTTTACCACAGCCATATTGTACAACTCTAATTTTTTCATTTATCATTTTAATATTCCTCCTTGATTCTATTATAAATTCTATTGTAGCAATAGAGTCAAGAACTTTGTTTAATTTTTCACGAAAGCAACAGGAACCTGTAATCTTAGATACATTTCTCGTTTATTACTATTAGAAACCATAAACTCCGTTAAAACCTCACATATATAATCTCCTATTACTTTATAATTTCTCTTTTTTATTTCATCATATAATCGATAAATATATTCTTTTTCATTATCAAAGCCATCACAATACATACAAATATACATATTAGATGGTAATATCTGAAGATATTGGCTTGTACAATCCTGATCTACAAAAACAAATATTTCATTAGACACAATATGTTTATTGATAAACTCGTCTTTATTAATTGTTGTACCTGCATTAAAATAATAAAATTCATCAACACCATATTTTACCATTTCATTTTTTAGATCTTTTAATATACTTTCATAAGTTTCCAAATCATAGTCATAGATATTAATATTTAGTTTTGAAGGATAAATTTTTCTTTCAGAAATATATTCTAGCGTAATCGTCCCATCTTGTGGTGATTTCAAATAACGATCATAACTATTAATTATTCTTCTAACAGCTTTCTTTTGAACTTTCAAATCTTGAATTTGTTGATCAATATCACTTAAGTGTTTATGTAATACATTATTCAACAATGTAAAATCCTCTTCTTCAAAAACATGTTTGATTTCTTTTAATGTCATACCTGTAGATTTCATATAGTGAATCAAATCCAATTGTGCACACTGTTTCACATCATAATAACGATAACCACTTTCATTATTCACTTCAATGGGTTTCAACAAATCCATATTATCATAAAGTCTTAACGCTTGAACCGTAGTATTG
Source organism: Erysipelotrichaceae bacterium (assembly GCA_021201655.1). GTDB lineage: Bacteria > Bacillota_I > Bacilli_A > Erysipelotrichales > Coprobacillaceae > JAJQDJ01. The sequence continues at coordinate 37,061 of JAJQEL010000060.1, forward strand.
TTCATCTTAGCCATTTGTCCTATGCTTAATTTCTTCATAAACATCACCTTTTCACCAATTATTTTAACATAAAAACTCTATTCTTAGAATAGAGTTTAAAGTTTAAATTTATGACTTCGTGAATACTTTTCAACAAACAGAAATTGCGAAGCATCATAAGGCTTCATAAAAATATCTTCGTTTTGTTTTATCCATTTATCTGTTTCTTTATTTTTGTTTAACAATATAATTAAACCTGTTTGAAAATATATACGACCATAATGAATGATATGCAAATAAAGATAAGCGTTATCAAGTTGTCCAAACGCTCCTAATCCCCTATCCACAAATTCAATTTGCTCATGCGTAAAAACATTTTCAACACATGTGATGGCTTTCATATCATCTCTGTAAACAACTTCATACATACCATGAGAAGAATCAATCATAGCTTTTATCATCTTTAGCTTTTCAGCTTTTCTAATACGTGTATGTTCTTGTAGATATTCTATTTTTGACTGAATTCCAGGTATTTGAGGATATATAAGAAACTCACCATATATCTTAGCATGTTGCTGATTATAAAAATCAAAATCTATATTTCCACAATTTGAAGCTTTTACAATGTTTGTAAACATTGCATAATCATCTTCATCAAAAGAAATGTCCATTTTATCATAAAGTTCCTGATGTATTTTTCTAGCCTCCATATATTTTTTTACATATGGTTGTTTCATTTGCATTTGATTGAGCATACCCATCATATTATAATAATCCATCTTGCATCACCTTTATTGTATAATCTACACTACATTCAAATTCATTATTTAATTCATAAACTATTTGTGAAAATACATAGTAACCATTATTAATATAAATTTCAAAAATATGTTGATCATAATAGATATCTAAATCAAATGTATTTAATGGTGGTGTATGAGTGATATTACATACTTGATCATGTATTATTGAAACTTCTTCTCTATTAGCATATAAACAGTTATCCTGAATATAGAGTTTGAGGCCACCTAAATTGACTGTATCGTCTTTATTTAATGTTACGTGCATCTTAAATGGTTGATTAAAATCAATTGTATTGGTTTCTTTTGTAAATAGTTTTTCAATATGAGGATGAACAGTTTGATAAATATGATTATCTTTAGTAGATATAATTCTTGGATATGTAAACAAGCCACACCAATCTTCACCTTTTGCCGGAATACGCATTCTAAGCCATCCTAACATCACACGATTACCATATTCATCTATAAAAGTTTGTGGTGCATAGAAATCTAAACCATAATCTAAATACATATAGTTATCTAATTTAGTTAATGTGCATGTATCTTCATCAAAATTAACAGGCATGATAACTGCATTACTATTGGGTTCTGGGGGTTGATTGATATGTTCAGGTGAAAATATTAAATAATATTGATTATCTAATTTAAATAAATCTGGATATTCCCACATATCACCAATTGTTTCATCAGTAAATTTATTTTGATATTCAAAATTTAAACCGTCACTACTCTTATAGAATAATACTTCACCATTATATTTATCATTTTCTTTTATTTTTGAGCCAATAATCATATATAGATAATCATCATCACCTATCCAAACTTTAGGATCCCTAGCATGTCTTATATCACCTATTTGTGAATCAGTAATAACATCTACAACTTTATATTTATGATCTTTATTATCAAAAGTAAAACCATCTTCAGATATAACTAAAGACTGTGAGGCTATTAAATCATCATCACTATATTGGACATGAACAAAGTCAGGATTTTCTTTCGCATATTTAATAGATGTATAATATAAATACATTTTATTATTATATTCAATGGCACTACCAGAAAAGCACCCATTACGATCATAATCTTTAGAAGGATACAAGGCAATTGGTAAATATTCAAAATGTACTAAATCATCACTTACAGCATGACCCCAATGCATTGTTCCCCATTCACAAGTATATGGAAAATGTTGATAAAAAATATGATATTGTCCTTGAAAATAAATGAGTCCATTAGGATCATTCATCCAGTTTCTTATTGGCGTAAAATGTAATTTTGGCTTCATAAATCCTCCTTTAAAAGAAAAGATGTTTCTATTTAGAAACATCCTCTAAATAATCAATAACATCCAATAATGAATCACAAATACGTATTGGTAACTTTTCATATTCAGGTTCTGGGTATTTCATATCTGGTATACAGATACAATCAATATCACCATTATGAGCAGCCAATACACCAGCTTCACTATCTTCTAAAACAATAGCTTCTTCCTTAGATACTCCTAACTTTTCACAAGCAGTTAAGAATATTTCAGGATTTGGTTTACCATGAGTCACTTCATCACCACAAATACTATCATCAAAATATTCTGTAATATTGGCATTCGCTAAAATTTCATCAACTCTTGATCTTGCACTAGAAGTAGCAACTATAGTTTTATAGTTATTATCTTTTAAATATTTTAATAATTCATCCAAACCTTTTTTCTTAGGCACATGTTTTCTTAAAGTGTCATCCAACATCACATGACAATCATCCCATACTTCAACCATTGGGAAATCTTCACCATAATAATCAATAAAGACTTGACAAATACCTGGTTTCTTTTTTCCCAAACATTGTGTATATAATTCTTCTGTAAAATCATCATGACCTAATTCATGTAATTTCTCTACATAACAATTATAAGTTGTACGTTCACTATCAATCATCAAACCATCCATATCAAAAATTACTGCCTTTTTCATATTCTAACCTCCACTAATATTATCTTATCAATAATTAGATTCTTTATCAATTGATAATTGTTTTTTTAAGAAAATTCTAAAGGCAAAAGTATTGGTAATAGTTGTCAATAAATCTGAAATTGGTTCTGCAAGGATAACTGCATAAACACCATATGGTAATAGATTAGGTAATAGATAGATTAAAGGTATTAATAGAATGATTTTACGATAGAAAGCGAAGAAGAATGATCTGGCGCCAAAACCTAGTGAAGTATATGATTGTTGATAGATTGAGTTAGCACCCATAATAACGAAACCAAAGACATAGATTCTAAGTAATTGACTTGATAATTCAATCAATTCTGCATCTTTTGCAAACAATGATACGAAAGTCGTAGGTAATAATTCCATAATCAATACACCTATAACACTATAAGCCAAACATATTTTAATAGATACAGAGGTTGTATCTTTAACACGTTGATAGTTTTTAGCTCCATAATTATAGCTTAAGATAGGCTGCGCTCCTTGGGCAAAACCTTCCATTGGTAAAAAGAGAATTTGTTGCATTGAATGGAGTATCGTCATGGTACTTACCGCAATATCACCGCCAAAGAATAACATTTGTCGATTAAAAGCTACTTGTAATATACCTTCAGTTGAACTCATAAAGAATGGTGAAAAACCTAATCCTAATATCTTTTTTATAATACCAAAATCTAATTTCATATATTTTCTTCTTAACTTTAAATTTGAACGTTTACCACATAAAAAAGACAAGACCCAAATACATGATATTGCCTGAGAAATAATAGTGGCCGTTGCAGCACCTGCCACATTCATATCTAATACAAAAATAAATATAGGATCTAATATTATATTAATAATTCCACCAATCAATAAAGTAATCATTCCAAACTTTGCATAACCTTGCGTATTGATAAAGAAATTCATCCCTACACCCAGCATACAAAAGACTGTCCCTAAACCATATATACGTAAATAACTTAAAGCATAAGGTAAAGTATTAGTACTTGCTCCAAATAACATTAATATATCTTCACCAAATACTTCTAGTACAATCATAGTTATAATAGAAGAAACAACCAAACATACAAATGAATTTCCCATAATCTTTTGGGCTTCTTCTTCCTTGTGTTCACCCATTTTAATAGATGATAATGGGGCTCCTCCTCGTCCAAACAATTGTAAAATTCCTGTAATAATAGAAATTATCGAAGCACATAATCCTACGCCCGCAATAGCTAATGCACCATCAGCTAATTGTCCAATATAAATACGATCAACCATATTATATATAAGTGTTACTAATTGTGCTAATATTGAAGGCAAAGCCAATGAAAACAACAACTTTGTCAAATTTTCATTTTCTAATCTCTCATTCATTCTACCACCTCGCCATTATTATAATTTCTAATAAGTAATTTGTAAAATACTAATATTTCATAATGAACCATGTTTTTTAAGCATAAATTAAAAATCCCTGTTGAAGGGATTTAAAATTCTTTCTTATTAAAAATATTGATGCTCAATTTTATTGAAATTAAAAGTAACATCAAGGATATCAGCAACCATATAATCATAAGTGTAGGAAAATTCATTGAGAATATAATTCTAGAAAATATTTGTAAAGTATAATATTCATTATAAATATAACTGATTAATAATCTTGAACCAACAAAGACAGCAATAAATAAATAATATACATATCAAAAATAATAATGCATTCTTTCCTTTTCTATCATGAATCATAAATCTTATAGGTATAATAAACGATTGTATAGTTATCATTAAAGGTAAAGATAAAACACATGCAATAGAGGCAAAATCATGTAAACGATTTATTGGAATAAGACCAATTATTAAATTTATCATCCAAATAGTAATCATAGATACTATTCCTAAAATCATTCCAAAAGCATATTTTTCAATGATATATGTTTGACGATTTATCGGCAGGCTCAATATATATGGACAGCTATTGAATGATTCATCATTATTGATTGCATTCATTGATAGGATGGTTATAATTATGGCTAAAAAACTGATATCCATGAAAACAAAATTTATACTTAAATGAACTATTGTTTCCATATAAGACACAATACCAATACAGGCAATAATTATGATATAAATGAAAATTTGTTGCTTCATAAGCTTAAAATCCTTAATTAATAATGCTTTCATCTTATTCACCTCTTAATAACATAAACATTAAATCATCTATGTTTCCGTTTTCCATAACAATATCAGGATAATTTTCTATATAAAACTGCTTTTGATTAGTTAAGCAACTATATCCATAATTTTCATGTTTAGTTTTGATAATATAAGCTTTATCTAATGTATCATAACCATTATCAGTTACTTTTAATAATCCATAATGACTTAAAATAACATCAGTATCTTCATGTAATATAATATGTCCTTGATCAATAAAATATATGTCATCACATAAACCACCTAAATCACTAGATATATGCGAACTAATTAATATAATATGATTTTCATCCATAAAATCTCTTAACATTTTAAGTATTTCATCTCTACTAATAATATCCAATCCTGCTGTAGGTTCATCTAAAATAAGTAAATCAGGATGATGAGATAATGCTATGATTATTTTTAATTTAGCTTTCATACCATTAGACAATTCTTTAATTTTCTTTTTTAATGGTAATTGAAATTTATTAACTTGATTTAAAAAGTATTCTTTATCAAAATCATGGTATAAGTTATTTAATATAGGAATAAGATCCTTGATCGTCAAATATTCATTAAATCCTGAATCGGTAAAGACAACCCCGATTCTTTGTTTATCTTTTATCGTTATATCACTTATATCTTTATCAAATAGTGTAATATTTCCATTATCGATAGATATCAAACCTAATATAGCCTTGAACAAAGTGCTTTTACCCGCACCATTTCTCCCAACAAGACCTGTAATACAACCTTTTTCAATATTCAATGAACAATCTAATGCAAAACCATCATATTGCTTTTGAATGTTTTCAACCTTTAACATTGTTATCCCTCCAAAATTAATTCAAATAAACTTCTCATATCTTCATCACTAATACCACATCTTCTACCTTTTTGAATGACTTTTTCTAAATCAGCTTCTAATCCCTTCTTTTGTTCTTCTAATATAAGTTCTTGATTAATAGTATTAACATATGTTCCTTTCCCATGAACAGTAATGGTAAAACCTTCTCCTTCCAAATGATCATAAGCTTTTTTAACTGTTAGAGCACTAATCTTTAATTCTTTAGATAATGTTCTTACAGATGGCAATTGATCATTCTCTTGTAATTCACCAGTACGTATGTATTTTTTAATTTGATCAACAATTTGCTCATAAATAGGAACCATTGAACTATGATTGATAATGATTTTCATATATTTTCTCCTTACCTACAAACAGTATATAACAGTTATAAACAGTTGTCAACTGTTATATACTGTTTATTTATAAAAGTGTAAAAGAAAAAGGAGCTAGGCTCCTTAATCAATTGAGATAAAATTGTTATGTTCGATTTCTTTTTCAGTTTGTTTAGGTACTGTTAACTTTAATACACCATCTTCAAACTTTGCACGAATATCATTTTTCTTAACATCTTCACCAACGTAGAAACTACGACTCATACTGCCATAGAAACGTTCCTGACGGATATATTTGTTGTTGCTATCTTTCTCATCGTTGCTTGTAGATGTTTGTGCAGCAATATTTAAATATCCCTTTTCGAAACTAATCTTGATATCGTCTTTCTTAAATCCAGGTAAATCAATATCTAATTCATATGAATTCTCATTTTTACGAACGTCAGTTCTCATGAGTCCTCTATAATTATTTGTACTTTGACGTGGTTTCTTATTACTATTAAAATCTTTTTCAAATTCATCCATAAATTCATCAAATAAACTTTCTCCAAAAATACTAGGCATTAACATAATATCACCTTCCTATAAAATTTAAACTGTATGCTTAATATTTCATCTGCATTAATAGAGATTTAAAATAATGTATTTATTAGAAATAAGACCTCTTTCTTATTTCTAATTATATTGTACTCAAATTTTTAGCACTGTCAAGTGGAGAGTGCTAAAAACCTTATAAATCTCTATTTTTATTATGTTACTTATTTTAAATAATATACAAAAATAAGGAGACAAGCTCCTTATTCGATTGAGATAAAATTGTTTTGTTCAATGACTTTTTGATCTTGTTTAGGTACTGTCAATTTTAAGACACCATCTTCAAACTTAGCACGAATGTCTTCTTTGCTGATATCTTCGCCAACATAGAAACTACGACTCATACTACCATAGAAACGTTCTTGACGAATGTAGTTACCTTTGTCATCTTTTTCATCATTGCTTGTTTTTGTTTGTGCAGCTATGTTCAAATAACCATTGTCAAAGCTGATCTTAATATCTTCTTTTTTAAAGCCAGGTAAATCAACATCCACTTCATAAGAATCATCGCTTTCTTTAACGTCAGTTCTCATCAAGCCTCTAAAATTACTTGTATGAGTTCTTTCTTTACCAAAATTCTTTGCAAATTCATCAAACAAACTTTCTCCAAAAATACTAGGCATTAACATAATTATCACCTTCCTATAAAATTTAAACAAAATGCTTAGAATTTTATGCATTGTTAGAGATTTAGAACAATGTTGATTAATTTAGAAATAAGTTTTTTTAAACATCTCTTTCTTATTTCTAATTATATTATACTCAAATTTTTAGCACTGTCAAGTCGAGAGTGCTAATTTTTATATTTTTTGTTAAAAACGTAAATATATTACCTTCAATTTTTAGATTTATCGAAGCTTATAATAAATATTAACTCATTTAACGTATTTGAAAAAGTAAAATAGGCAGCTAATCTCATAAATATGTCTTTGCTTTGTTATTAACACAGCAGGATGTTGACCTTATAAAGCAGTTAAAAAGACAGTATAATATCTATACTACCTAGTGTCTAATCTTCTCATTGTCGAGCAAGAACTTTTTTAGACATTGTTTTTATCTACAATAGAAATGATACATGTCACCTGATTGAATAAATGTAGCTAATATTTCTTCTCCTAAGGCATCATTTAAATATGTAAGCATATATTCCATTCCAGGTTCTTCACCATTAAAATGCCCCGGCATGACCATAGCCTTGCTTATACCAAGCATACCACTATCTCTAACATATTCACTGAAAGTAAAATCAACACATTCAAGAGGAATAATCAAATCAATATTTTCTGAATCTGCTTTAGTTATAAAATTATTATCTTCTGTCGTTCCAAACACATGTGCAGCCATCCATACTTTTTCCACTTTTGCATCAACATTACCCATCATTTTAATGCCATTTAAATGATATTTTTCAACCATCAATTGTCCCACTTGTCTAGCTGTTGTAGCAGGAATATTAAAAACCATATTGAATGAATCTCCATCCATCATATAATCTTCCCAACCTAATTTTTTAGCCACACCATAAAAAATACCATCCACATAGCTATTACCCATAGGAATGCCAGAATGAATATAATCATGATCTCTCCAGACAACTATTCCTGTTTCATCTAGAAGTTTCTTTTTCTTGGCGAAAGTAATATTATTTTGACTAATTAACCAATCAGTTTTATCTCCATGATTCCAAAATAATGCCTCATGACAAATAATTAAATTGTACCCTAATTCATGAGCCTGTCGTATAACATCTACTGTTGCCCAACAAGTTGTCACAATTCCAGTACATTCTTTATAAGGATCACCATAAAGTACCTGGTCTCTTGATGTTGTATCATCTATTTTAACCCCATTAACTTCACCTTTATGATAAGCTTTCATCTTATCAATAACTTTACTTATTTTCATTTTTCCTCCTTGTTAGTAATATTAATCAATTTTTACATACTAATTTATATATTGTATAGCTTTGTAAGTATTTTAAAGATTTTATCAAGATGTCTATTAATTTGCTTTATCTATTGCATATAACAGATTTCCTTCTTTGCCATCTTTTCTGCCAGCATTAAGTGACATTTCCTTAGCTGCAAACAAATCATGACCGTGCATTTGCAATGGCATATGATCATCTTTATGCTCTAATATTAATTCACAGCATTCTATAACATTATCCAATAATTCTTTAGGTGATACAAAAGTACCATGATTACGATAAATTGTATCATATTCAGCTTCAAATTCTTTTAAATGTTGTAAACTCTTTAAATAAGTTAAAACGTTTGTGGAAAATTCATCAAACAACATTACTGCAACGCCACATGCATCCCCAAAAATAATTGTTCTTTCTTCTTTGATAAGAGCACACATCATACCTGGTGTATGGCCTTGAACTAAAATCATTTGAATATGCAAATTCCCTAAATCAAATATTTGATTATCTGCAATAGGCTTAATTTCGTCTTTTCTAGTAGGAATAAGTGTATTTATATCTATATTTTGACTTTGCGCATCTTCTTTTCGATAATCCATATTTCCAAACTTATTGAAAACATCTTTATCCAAAGGATTCATATAAACATCATCAAATAATGCTGCACCTCCCATATGATCATGGTGACCATGTGTTAATATAACAAAAATAGGTTTTTCTGTTAATGTTTCTACAAACTCTTTAATATTACCGAATCCGTTACATGTATCTAATAAACATGCTTTATCATCACCAATAACTAGATAACACGCAACACCACCTTGATCTACAATTCTAATAACTCTTTCGCTTAATTTTTCTGATGTAAAATCCATTTTTCATTCTCCCTTCTTATATAGTTTTATGATTTTATCAACCAATTCATCAACGTTACCTATTAAATAACAGGACAAAAATTTCAAAATATTAACCATATTTCTCTTTATGTACAGCATATTCATTAACATTACTTTATAAGCTGTAATTAAAGTTTTCCTAATGTCTACATATCTTTATCGATTAGCTAATTGTTAAACAATTTCGCCTCCTGTATTTATTATTGCAAAAAGATCATAGTTTGTAAAGAAGAAAATGAAATATATTTTATTTTATATTTTATATATTGACATTTATTTCATTTAGGGATATACTCATATTAAGGAAACGGTTACAGCGCGCATTTAAAATACTGAATTCTTAAAACAAAAAGAAAGGAGAGTTATTGTTTTACTATGAACAACTCATTTATTACTAATTTATCTAATTGGCTCGAAGAGAAAATGATGCCTATAGGTGTTAAAATTTCAAATCAAAGACATTTGGCTGCTATACGTAATGGATTAACACTCTTAATACCATTAACGATTATTGGTGGTTTTGCCTGTTTATTAGCAGTTCCTCCAATTCCATCTACAGTTACTGAAGCTACAAATGTTTTTTATGCATTTTTATTAGGATGGCAATCATGGGCAACTGCTAATTATACTTACCTAATGATTCCTTATTACTTAACTTTAAGTGTTCTTACTATATATGTAGTTTTAGGTGTTGCATACAATCTTGCAAAATCTTATAAACTAGATGCCATGTCTAATGCAGTTGCATCATTATTAGTATTTTTAGTTGTATCAGATTCAGTTGATTTGACAGCTGGGACTATTACTATTTCTAAACTAGGCGCATCTTATATGTTTGGTGGATTAATTATAGCTATCGCAACAGTTGAAATTGTACGTTTATTTAATAAATATAATATTGTCATTAAGTTGCCTGATGCTGTGCCAGCAAATGTGGCCGCACCATTTAATGTATTGTTACCATTAGTATTTAATGTTATTTTCTTTACCTTATTAAACATCTTATGTACATATCTAACAGGTGCTGGATTAACTGAACTTGTTTTCACAATCTTCACACCATTACTATCAGCTAGTGACACTTTACCTTCTGCATTATTCCTTATTTTACTATCTCAGTTCTTCTGGTTTTTTGGTATTCATGGTGACAACTTAGTTGGTGCTGTTACAACTCCAATCATTACAGCTAACTTAGCTTTAAACCTTGAAGCATACCAATCAGGTGGAGTAGCTAGTAAAATATATGCAGGTTATGCTGCTACAGTATTTACAGGTTGGTTAGTTTGTAATGTATATCAAGTTATCATGGCTTTCTTCTGCAAGTCAGAACGTTTAAAGGGGTTAGTAAAGGTATCAGTTATTCCTTCAATATTTAACATAAATGAGCCTGGTGTCTTTGGTATTCCAACAGTCTTAAATATTTATACTTATTTAGCTCAAACAATTTGTACAATTATCAACTTATCGGTTTACTGGTTCTGTGCTAGTGCTGGCCTGGTTGGAAAATGGATTATGACATTACCATTTACAACTCCTGGTATTGTAGCTGCTATTGTTGGTACTTTGGATTTTAGGACTGGCATTTTATGGATTATCCTATTCTTTGTTGACCTAGTTATCTGTCTACCATTCTTTAGAATATATGACAATCAATTACTAAAAGAAGAGGCAGCTGCAGCGACAGAAGAATAATATATAAAATAGATGAAATAAAAGTGGAAAGATTTCTTATCCTTTCCACTTTTATTTATGAAAATAGGCCATGATAATGTCTATAAATGCAAATAGAATAGATCTATTATCCATATATTTAGGATTATGCTCATTTGATGAAATAGGTATTGATAATGTTGGTAAAATAAAACTCATATTAACAGCTTCTAATAAAGCAGAATCCGGATTAGTTGTAATAAGTACGATATAAACATGATCTTTCTTCCATTTCATTATTTCATCTTTATATAAACTTGTATTTCCAGATACTGAGAATATTATAACAATATGGCTTTCATCCATTGATCCTTCCAGAAAACCTAGTTTAACTGTATCATCGATACACTTGCCAATTCGATTTCTCATATATAAACAATATATCAACTGTTGAGCTGGCAAAGATGAATTACCTATACCAACACTTATTATATTTTTAGTGTTCATTAGTGAAATCAAATTATTTATTTTATCTTCATTAATACAGTTTTTCATTTCTTCTAATGTTTCAACATATGTGTCAATAACTTTTGAATATAAATGTTCTGAAGATTTATTTTGTTCATTTTCATTTTTAAAAGCTTCTAAAGCATAGCGAAATTCTGTATATCCTTTATATCCAAGTCTTTTAGACAAACGAAGAATAGAAGATGGAGATACATCATATATTTTAGCAGCTTCTGCTATAGGATTTTCTATAACTACTTCAGGCTTCGAAGTAATAAGATCACAAGTAGCTTTCTCCGTTTTAGTTAAATTCGAATAATGTATTGAAACTTTTTGCATTGGATTCATAATGTTTTCCTCCTATGAGCATTATATCTTATTTTGAAATATATTTCAAAGAAAAAGCAGATTCATTTCACATCTGCTATCTTATTATTAATATTGTTTCTTATAATTAGCCAATGCACCTATAAGATTTGAATCATTAAAATATTGACAAGGCACTATTTGTACTCTAGGAATAGGTATAGGCATTCTATCATAAATATCATCTAATGATTTTTGAATATATTCATGTAAAATAGGTTGTTGGCTAATGCCTCCACCAATGGCAATCTTTTCAGGATCAACTGTTGCTTGGATATTATATAAACCAGTCGCAATATTATCAGTAAATCTCTTTAAAGCTTCTAATGCTCTTTCATCACCATTATTGATATATTCAAAAGCTTTAATACCATCAATCTTTTCAGTTTCACCAACAGCTTCACCAACATATTTTGAAAGCATATTAGCACTACCACTCATACCCCATTTACCATCATAGCCATCAGTTTTAAGTTCCCAATCAGAAGAAACTAAATAACTAAACTCACTCGCAAAACCATGACTTCCTGTAAATACATTATCACCTACAGTGATGCCACCACCAATACCAGTACCAATAACACATACAGCACCAACATCTGTCCCTTTTAAACTTCCATATGTTACTTCACATAAAGCTGCACATTTAGCATCATTTTCAATGGTAAAACGATCAGTAGTAACAGATTTTAACTCAGCTAAAATATCTGTTCCCAAATTATACATTAATGCTCCTGGAACTTGAACTTTATGTGTATGTCTATTAATAAGGCCAGGCAAAGACATAGCGATACCATCTACTCTTGATTCATATTGTTGATAGACCTCAGCAATTGTTTTCTTAAAAGTTTCCAATGAATCCATTGGTGTTGGTACTTTCCCTTTTTCTAACATTTCAAGTTCATCATTCATCACAGCATATTTAATAGCTGTTCCACCTACATCAAAAACTAAATATTCCATGCTATTTCCACCTTTCTCTTATAATTTTAACACGATTATGAGTATAAAAAAAGATTTCTCCTAAGAGAAATCTTAAAATCTAATGAGTTGCTCCACCAGTAACCTTGATGTCTTCATCAGTATCAACAATTGCTTCAATAGCAGCTGTTAATGCTTCAACAATGACATCTAGGCTCATGCTAGGCATACCTTTTTTGTCAATAACCTGTTGTGGTAAATATGGAATATGAATGAATCCACTCTTTTTACCAGGATATTTTGTTTCACAAATGTGTCTTACACCATATGTTACATGGTTACATACAAATGTTCCAGCTGTATTAGATACAGAAGCAGGAATATTATGAGATTGAACTCTAGCAACCATAGCTTTAATAGGTAAGTTAACAAAATATGCAGCAGGTCCATCAGCAAATACTGGTTCATCAATAATTTGTTGACCAGCATTATCTGGAATACGGCAATCATCTACGTTAATTCCAACTCTTTCAACTGTAATATCAGGACGGCCACCAGCTTGACCAATTGATAAGATGACATCAGGATCATTTTCGGCAATAGCTGCATCAATAACATCTAATGATTTATGACATACAGTTGGAATTTCTAATTTAATAATTTGTGCACCAGCGATTTCATCTGGTAATTTTTTTACTGATTCAATAGCAGGATTGATTTTTTCTCCACCAAATGGATCAAAACCAGTAACTAAGATTTTCATTGATTAACCTTCTTTCAATTAAAATGCTAAGAAATACATTAAGAAAATATGGATAACTAACATAATTAATGCTACAGGAACTTGAGCAAAGATAATTGCATATTTACTCTTAGTTTCCAGCAAGGCAGCTGGCATGATATTGAAGTTGGCAGCCATTGGAGTCATCAAAGTACCACAATAACCAGCAGTTAAACCTAATGCACCTACAACAACTGGATTAGCTCCTTGAGCAATCAAGAATGGAATACCAATACCAACAGTAATAACTGAGAATGCGGCAAAACCATTACCCATAATCATAGTGAATACGGCCATAGCGATACAATATACAGCTGTAGCGACAAATAAATTATCAGCTGGGATAACAGCACTTACACCTGATGCAATAACATCACCAACACCAGCTGCTGTAAATAATGAACCTAAAGCAGCTAATACTTGTGGTAAGATACCAGTTACACCAACACTATCCAATAAACGTGTTCCATCTTTAACAGGTGTATCAATTTTAGGTTGGAATAATACAAAGGCAACAATCAATGCAATAACTGCTGAAACACCAATAGCGTTATTTGAACCTAAACTAGTAAATACAGTTGCTACAATAACTGCAGCTAAAGCTAAAGTAATAGGTGGAATAAATGGCTTGTAACCATATTTATCAGCATTCGCACGTGTTTCTTCAGCTGAAGGAACATCATTCTTAGTCATAACGACTTTCTTAGAAGCAGATAATACTGCTAAACCAACAACACAGGCACCTGTTACCCAAGTAGGAACATAAGGGCCAATAATAAATGTAGCAGCTAAAACAAACCAGAATGCAGCAGTAAATAATCTTTCTTTACATTCTGTATCTCTTAGAGCTTTAACACCAGTTAAAATAAAGATAATACCAATAATACAGTAAAAGATTTCTGCAACAATGGTACTTAAACTCCATGTAATTTCGTACATAATCTACAACCCCTCTCCTAATTTTTGCCAAAACGTTTTTTCAAAATCTGATCAAATAACAATGCATAAATAACACCAACAATAACTGAAATAACTGCAATAGGAATAGATTGTCCAGCAATCTGTAATGCTGTTACATCAAAACCTTGTTCAGTTAATGTAGATACAATCAACAATGTTCCAGAAGAACCCATGAAACAGTTTTGGGCAAAGAAGTTACCATAGTTTTCTGTACCTGCAGCCATACCTTTAATCTGATCTTCAGTCTTTTCATCAATTTCACCATATTGAGCTACAGCAGCTGCTTGAGCCATAGGGTTAATCAATGGACGAATAAATTGAGGATGTCCACCGATACGTAATGAGAATGCAGAACAGATAGTACGAACTGTTTGCCAGATTGCCAACAAACGACCAGTTGTTGCACCCTTAATACTTTTAATTAAATCAACGGCTTTATCTTTAAGCCCCATACGCTCACACAAACCAATAACAGGTAATGTTAAAACGAATAAAGTTGCAGTACGATTAGTTAAAAATGAATTCCCCAAAGTAGATAATATATCTATAATAGACATACCACCAACTAAACCAGTGGCTAACCCTGCAACAACGACTACGGCTAAAGTATCGAACTTTAACACGAAACCTACAATTACAATAACGACACCAATAAGTTTAATAATTTCCATTGTCCCGTCTCCTTTCATAAATATAAATCGAGTATACTATAATCATTTTGAATTTTCAATTAAATTTGGTTATTTAAACAAAAAAATATGGATTTTTTTTGGGTTTTCCTAAAACATTTTATCATTAATAATATATTTTTATCATTTTTTGTCAAAAAGCAAACGAGAATGCTTGCCATCCTCGTTAAAATAAATGAAATCTTTCATGAGTATCAGCTTTTATACCTTTTGCTACACCCTTTTTCATAATAACTTTATCACCAACAGTAATGGTTGGATTATGTGTCACTAGATCAAAATGCCCTGCTGCATTATGACTGCCACCAAGAGCCAAATTTCTACCAAAACCGATATGGAATGTGCCATAAGTTGATTCATCTTCAATATAACTTCTACCTGCACATTCTGAGACTTTATTTAATCCAATACCAAATTCAGCAGCACAATACATTTCTAAATCATTAAAGGATTCCATATATTCTTTTAGTTTTCTACCATCAGGCGTATCTTCAATTTCACTAATATAGCCATTTTCAATTATTATCTTTAATGGTTTTTCTACTAATCCAATATATCCCATAGAGCCATCTAATATAAGAGTACCATTTGTTTTATATTCAATTGGTGAAATATAAACTTCAAAACTTGCTGAAGAACATTTACCAGGCTGCCATACAGAACCATGGAAAATACCTGGGAATCGATCTGTTATATTAAAATACAAATCTGTTCCCAATTCTGTTGTCACATGAATACGATTACATTCTCTTAGTTGCCAAAGCATTGGCATACCGATACGGCTAGCCTCAGCTGGTGACATTTTCAAAAATTCCTGTTCTAATAAAGAGCGTCCATCATTCGTAGACATAGGCATTGATAAAAATTGGGCACCTCTAGACAATGCATAATAAACAGCATCTGTAGTTATAAATGAATAGTTTGTTGCTCCTACAATAGCATCAGCTTCTGCCATATCATATCTTAGAGCTTCTATTGTTGATGCTCCTTGAATTTCATCGGATTTTAATTCGACTATTTTATACTTAGCACCTACTTTCTTAGTTGCTTCTTCAAAAGCTTTTGCTTCTCTTCTTTTCGTCTCATCCGTTATAAAAAATAAATAATTGCCTTCTACAGCATGCAACCAATCCTCTACGACGATTCTTGCACCTTCTTCAATTTTCATATGAACCTCCCTAAAACGCATTTATATTATTATTATATCTTTGTCAAAAATAAAATACAAGTTCAATAAGTCTATGTTATAATCATTTTGAGGTGATTATATGCATATTAAAGTAATATTAGATATATCAGAAACATTTTATATAAATGGTAAGATTAATTTTATTGATTTAAATGATGGTACCCATCAGTGGATTATGAATAATCAATATGATATTCATCTTGATAAAGGTTATATAATCAAACAAGAAACTTTAGATGATATATTAAATATTTATACAATAAATCATACAAATAATCCCACTATCTATTTTAAAGGTTTTCTAAACGTACCTAATAACACATCACAAACTAAAAAAGAACATTATTTAGAAGCACATGTTCAATCAGGTATTTTACCATTGTTATATCCTTTTATGAGATTTGATATCGATATTGAATTAACATTACCTCAAGGATATAATGCTGTTGGATTTAAAAAGATAAGCAAAACATTTTATCATAATGCTAAAGATACTGTTGATGTTGTATTTATTGTATATCGCCAAGAAGATCTGTATATTTGTCAAAATGATTATGTCACCATCTATGCTCAACCGTACCAAGATTATGATAATCTAAAAATGATGGCTGAAATTGCCAAAGAAATTTATATTAACTATGAACATTATTTTGGTAAATTAGAAGATAAACATTTCCATATAGTATTAAATCCACGCTTTGATAATGGTGGATATACTTGAAGAGGTATAGTTTGTCTTGTTGATCGTATTGAAGGATTGGATTTAGATACCTATCAACACCTTGCTCATGAGATATCACATTTATGGTGGTATAATAGTGATGTGAATGTAGAAAATGATTGGATGAATGAAAGTTTTGCACAATATAGTTCATTAATGCTGGTTAGAAAACAATATGGATTAAAAGCTTATGATAGTTTTATAAACCAGTGGAAAGAATTATCAAAAGATTTATCTTCACTATCAAAACTTAATGAAAATACTACTAACAAATTTAATATATGTTACTATAAAGGGCCTTATTTGTTATATTTATTGAATAAAGAAATAGGTGAAGAAAGTATGTTAGAATTACTTAAAAATACATTCCAATCACATATTTCTACATCTAAACAGTTTATAAAATATTACGAGGAGAATGAATGATGAAAATTTATGCATATGAAGTCAGAAAAGATGAAATTGAATATTTTAAGAAGTTACAAGATGAGTTCCAAATTGAAATTGTTTTAAATAATTCTATTTTAACAGTTAACGAAATCATTAAAATTGATGATTGTCTAGGTATTACGACCTTAGGGCAATCACATATTAATGATGAATTGTTAAGAGCACTTAATGATAGAAACATACATTATTTATCAACAAGAACTATAGGATATAATCATGTAGATTTGGATTCCGCAAAAAAATATAACATTCACATTTGCCGAGCTGATTATGCACCAAATGGGGTAGCAGATTATACGGTAATGTTAATGTTATTAGTACTTCGAAATTATAAACCAGCTTTGTGGCGTGGTCAGGTTAATGATTTTTCATTAGATGGATTACGTGGTAAGGAATTAAGAAATTTATGTGTTGGTATTATTGGTACAGGTAGAATTGGAGCAACTGTTATTAAGAATTTATCAGGTTTTGGATGTAAAATTTTAGCTTATGATCCTTATCAAAATAAGAGCATCTTAGATTTGGTAACATATACAGATATAGAAGCAATTTATAAAGAGTGTGATATTATTTCTTTGCATACACCTCTTACTAAAGATAACTATCATATGATCAATGAAGAAAGTATTAATAAAATGAAGGATGGTGTTATTCTTATTAATTGTGCTAGAGGAGAGCTAATGAATATTAATGATCTTATTGATGGTATTGAATCACGTAAGATTGGAGGATTAGGTTTAGATACGATTGAAAATGAAGAGGTTATTATTCATTTGGATCGTCGTACTGATATTTTTAATAATCGAGATATTGCGTATTTAAAGCAATTTCCTAATGTTGTATATAGCCAACATATGGCTTTTTATACTGACGAAGCTGTTTATAGTATGGTAAGATGTGGCATTGAAGGAATACTTGAAATGGCAAAAACAAATACTTATCGTACAAAAATAGGATAAGCCAATTGCTTATCCTTTATTTTCCACTAAATACTGGAAAATGTGTCAATTGCTTAGATTTGAAGAATAATAATGCTTATTTAAGCATAAAAAAAGATACCCGAAGGGGTATCAGGGAACTGGCGGCCTGCTATTT
>JAJQEL010000021.1 GCA_021201655.1 Erysipelotrichaceae bacterium
AATTCTATTATCAAAATTTCCTCTTTTCCATTTCTTAAATTGACGACATTGTATCCGTAGATAGCTTTCTATTTATCAGTAAAATATGAACAATAATTATCAGGAGTTGTATCAATTCTATTTGTATCACAATATCCATAATGATAATTTGGATCAAAATAATAGCAATTGATACAATGATAATAATCACTACCCCAGCAACATGTATGTTTTTCTAAATCCTTTGTTTGTAATGTGACATTTTCTGTTTCTTTCATTTCTCATATCTCCTTTTCTTTATGTCTACATGATACTATTTATTTAATTTGATGACATCTAAGTTATTGGAATGAAAAATGAGAATCGTTGTTGACAATAATCTATTTTCTAGAAAACAACCCTATTATATGATAAAATATATGAAAATGAAGGGAGAGATAAATATGAATGATATCAAATTAAAAAAGCTAATGAGTGCGGAACGAGCAATTGTTAATTTTTATGGTAATAAGACAGTGAAAACAGTTGATGGTCTCTATAATCATATGATTCACTCTGGCTATCCTGATGATCATTTTGGCTACTCTTCTTTTCCAGAATTTTTAAGTGCTTATTTTCAAGATAAAATTACTATTGATAGACAAAATGCTCATTTAGATAAACAATATTTAACAGATTTTCAACAAGGAAAATCAGTAGGTTCAGAAATTATCGAGCAAATAGAAAACAATATCATCTCTTATCTTCAAGGTAAAACAAATGTATTATTATCAGATTTAGAAAGTTATTTAAGAGATTATGGCTATCGTTATGGCCAAATCCATGATTTTATCCATATTTATTTTGCTGATCTTGTAACTATTGAAACACTGCTTATTGATGATACAAAACAAAAAATAGTTTATTTAAATCAAGTTGATGATAATCTTGATTTAGATAAGCTTATCGGTTTAGAAAAAACAATTGTTAATTATTATGGCAACAAAAAATCTATAGCATTAAATGATTTAAAAACGCATTTAGATCATTGTCATTATCCTAAGGATAATTATGGTTTTTCCTCTTTAAAAGTATTTTTAAAATACTATTTTAAAGATGTTATCACTATCAATAATGATCGTATCAGTTTTGAGCAAAAATATATAGAAGATACTAAAAAATCGCAAACGATTCATATCATTGAAATAACCAATGATACAATAAGATTCAAAAAAAAGAATAAAATGAATCATGCTATTGGACAATCCATCATCAAGGAAATTGAACTAATTATCCTTGATTGTGTCAATAATGATTGTCATGATATCGAAGAAATAGAAAAACACTTACAGGAAAAAGGCTATCATTATACCAATATCCAAAATATCATTACAAACTATCTATATGATCAATTCAATGTCATAGATAACCAAATTTTCACAAATGATGAAAGCCTTAAGAAAATAATCACGGAAATTGATCCTTTTTATCAAGTAACCATCCCTAATGAATTATCTATAAGTGTTTTAGAAAAAGGCATCAATCAAATGCGTGAGCTTTTCTGCCTATTAGAAGGCAAAGATAAACCAACTGATACGATTCAACTCAATGATTTTGATCAATGTTTAATTAAAACAGAAAATCCCCAGAATCTGTATAAATACATGAATCAGCCAGATATTTTTAACCAAGGCAAAAAAAGATGTCTAGAACAAATAAAAGGACCACGTTTTAGAGGCTATTTTACGATGTTGGTTAATTCTCATGCTTATGCCAATAATTGGCATGGGCTATTAAAAAGACTGGAAATATGTCACCATGAATATTATGATTATTTTCTGGCATTAGCTCTATTATCTATGAAAAAAGAGCAATACTGGCTAGAATACTTAGATCTACTCCAAAAAAACAAACACATCCGAAATATCATGCCTTTATTAAAAATAGCTCATACGCTCTTTTATACTGATAAGGAATATATTAATACATATAAAGCTAAAGTCATATCAATCTTTATTGACAATAATCAATTTGATACTTTATTTCATGATGTTTTACCACTCATTAATAAGGATGAAAACTCCTTGGATTATCGTTTGTTTGATTATATTCAAAATAATTCGACAATACCATTAGATTTTATACAAGAAATATATGATAGTGATTTCAGTATTCGTATTATTAATAAGCTGATGAATTATTATTGGTATAAAAATCAGGATAATAGTTATATGATTACCCTATTTTCTTATATTTGTAGTCATTATCCAATGTCTTATATGGAAGATATTTATAATCAGAAATTATATGATTTTAGTTCTAAGAAAATGTATATTATTGAAAAAATGTTTCAAGATATTATTCAACATTTTACCCAGGAATCGATTGCTTTGGGATTATTTATTATACATAAATGCATTTTTTTAAAAGATGATGATATTCAGTTATTTATGTCTTTAAAAAATGAAGCAGCTGCTTCATTAAAGAAAAAACTCATTGATGAATACACAAATATAGATGATATAGATCTTGAAGAATTGAAATTATTTCATCATGATACGGCTGTCTTAGAAGATCTTGAATCAACGCTTTATTTACAAAAAATAAAAGATGAAATAGCTCAATATGATCAAAATAGGATAATTGATATTATTAATAATATGTATAATCAAGGTCATTATTATATAGTGAATATGATATATAATGATTATCCTTTATCATATGACAAAGATTTAATGTTGAATATTTGTCAAGCTATGATTCAAACGCATCAGTTTAATCAAGCTATTACTTTTATCAATAATCATCTCACTGATGATAGAGAAGCATTGATTATTAAAACTTTAGCATCAAATTTCGAAGTGAATGGATTAAATGGACAAGCGTATGATATTTTTGATGATCAATTTACAATGGCACAGGCCATTCAACTTTTAATTAACTGTTGTCGTTCAAATGCTGATGTTCCATTTATATTAATGGCTATCTATCATAAATTAGATCCAATACGCTTAAATTATATCTATCTATTCTATCAAAAAAGAAACACTTCAAAATATACTTTACTATTAAAAATGATAAGAAAAACATATCTCAATTTAAAAAATAATGTCTTTAATATCATTGAAGAGGCTATTTGTCAATATGATATTGATGAATTAGATGAATTTTTTAATTGGTGTCGTTTTATTAAACCTATTAAAACTAATATGACTAATGATTATCATATTTTGGCGAATCAATTTGTCAAACTAGCTAATCAGTTTGATGCCCTCAATTCATGGCAATTATGTCTTGGTAAAATAATAAATAATAGTATCATTAAAAACACCTCTTTAGCCTATACCTTAAGAGCCATGTATCTCATTAAATTTAAAAATAACCAGGATAATGATTATCAAACAATAAAGGATCAATTACGTGCTACCTATGATAAAAATCATAACTTCATCAAATTGAATACATCCCTTATTACATTTATGAATGATACATATCTGACATCATTATGCCAAACATTCGTCGAAAAACCTGAAGCCGTCACGCAGGAATCCCATGATAATATGCAAGCTTTCTATGATGCCTTAACGCAACAATACTTAGATAGTTATAATCCAATCATATTGCAAATAATGAATATTATTACTTTATATACACATGATATCACATTATACCTACCTATTTATCAAAACCTCATTAAAACAAATCAGGATAAATCATCAATTATTCAATTATTATTCGAACTCTATCCTTTACATCAATATGAAAAGGAAATAAGAATAATACTTAATGATTCATGGAATTGTAACAATGTTGAACAAAGAGCATTAGATTCACTTAGAATTATTTATGATGATAAGCAAAAAGAAATATTTGGCTTATCAGAGTTCTTATCTCAACAATTTAGAAATGATATGGTTCATATATTTAATCATTATCCTGATATCAATCCATATATCATTAAAATTAAAGAAAACAATGATTATCCTCTTTATTATCAATTAACGATATTTAAAGAGACATTCAATATCATTTATAATCATACTTTACAAAATGATTTTGAAATAACTTTAACCGATATTGAAAAGACAAAGAATTCTACGCAATATCAAAAGAACTATATGACTGCTCTAGATGCCAAACTATCAATAACCTATGAACAATGCTATCATAATGGCTCTTTTGGTACATTCTATATTATCCGTAAATATAAAAATATATTATTACTTAAAGTACTGCAAAATAAAGATTCTTTTAGTGAGTGTGATCAACAAACAATCAAAAGAATGCAAGCTAACGGCCATTATGGCCTTGCCTATGACGAATACAATGAATTTAAAAATATCCTTCAGACTTTATTAAATAGCGATATAGAGCAAGAATTAATACGATTATATCTTATCTGCTTATATGATCATCAATTTGATTTACTTTACGATTATACAAATTTCCATCTACCTCTAGATATCTACAACAATTTAGCACGTATTCCATACAATTTAAACTTATTAGATATCTATCAAAAAGCTGAAGATAAAAATAAAGCCTTATCATTTATACATCATTTTAATTCGCCAATGGCTCAAGCCATTGCCACAATAAGTCAAATAGACTTCAAAGATCGAAATATTTTAACCATCATAGCGACCAATCAACGTGAATTTGTAGTTGTTATGGATGATGTTATTATAGACATCTATAAAGATCATATTGACGATATGATAACCCTTATTACTGAATTAAGACATCCATCCGTTTTACTTAGAGCTATTGATACCAATACTAGAAAAAATGTTTCAGTAGATAATATTATTACCCAAAAGATATTATTCAAATTAGACAAGGAAAACTATTATCATTACTACTGTGCGATTCAAAATGCTTATATGCAAAATTTTGAAAATTGTATTGTTCATTACTTTAAGATTTTAAATGATGAAGAAATTATGCAAAAGTTTTCTAATGAATTTCAGCTTCTTACGGATTATGTTAAGAGTAGTGGACAAGCCAAATTTAAGTATAAAGGCAAACTATCAAATGACGACGAAATTCAAGAAAAAGAGATAAAGAATATTGATTTTCTTAAAGATCCAAATGCGAAAAGAAGTACTTTAAAGGATGTTCAAGAAGCTTTTAAAAACTTTTATCAAAATGCACAATCAGATTTACGCTTAGAAGCGGGGTCTATTGTTGTGAATTATATGAAAAATCATGCTGATTTTTATCGCCTTTGTGGCAATATCAAAACCACTTATAACGAATTTATTTTTGAATATGGTTTATTATATGCATCACCTTATAACAATCATCTATCAATTGATAAAAAACTATCCATAATATTAAAACTCTATAGTTATTATGATTATCTTAATGATTTATTTAAAGTTAAAATAAAAGATGAATTAAATCATTTGTTTATAACTATCATAACTTATAGTCAAAATAAAAAAAGAATTCATCTCTATGCAATCATGGCTGAAGCATTTTAATACTATTAAACATTATGTGCAGCGTTTTATCAGTGATGAGTATTCTCATAGTTTTGAAATCATTGAAGCATTTTTAAAAGATGTACCTGATACTTTAGTAGATTGTTACTATTATGAGAAAAACTTTTATAATTCTAAGAATTTTAATCATTCGCTTATCTTGCAGGATTTTGAACAATCACTCAAATATGATATCAAAACTTTAAAAAAAGGTTGTTTATTAGAAATTGATCATGTTCATGAAAACATTGAAGATGATAAGATTTTCTTTGAAGTGAATAATATAGGTGGAGAGGTTATTGATTTATTAAATCGAGATTTAAAGATTAATGTTACTTTTAACTTTGATAGTAGTATGCTTAGCGATTTTAACCAATATCAAGAAGATAGTTTATTTCATACATATAAGAATTATAATACCTTATTAAAAACTGGTAATCGTATTGGTGAATATATTGATATACCTTATAAAATTGGGCAATTATTAAACCAGGATGATTTAGTCCAATGTCAAATATCTATTTATATACATGATAAAGAAATTTGTCGTGATATGCGTACTTATACTTATACAAATCATATATCTTATCATTATGATGATTGTAACTTCAATGTAAGAGATTGTGCATGGAGTAATGGTAATAAAGGGTTTGGCCGTGAAGAAGAAATTAAAAATTTACAAAATTCAATGAAACAAAGTGGTATAACCATGATTTACGGTTCTTCCCGTATTGGTAAATCTTCACTACTTACTTATGTAAAAGAAGAATACTCGCAAATCTATTATCAAGAAAATGCTATAGATTCCCTTATTGTCATTTCATTTTGTGACGCCACAAATCTGACATACTATCAAGATTTAACATATGAAAATGATGAAGAAATTATTCAATTCTTATTTATTGATAGTATTTATAAAGGTTTAAGTGAAAGTGATCGTCATCATATATATGGCCAAAAATTAGATATTGATGCCCTGTTTGCAGAAGTTGAAAAACAAAAAAGAACAGTTACTAAGATTCAAGAGATTTCTGATTATTTAAAGAATAATCATGCAGTTATATGGATTTTAATAGATGAATTCCAGCAATTGATTGATAAATGGCATATTGATGATGATAAGGTTGATAATTGGCAGGAAGTTCATAATTATTTAAAGACTATTGCTAATATTAAGTTTGTTTTATGTGGTAGTGATGCTATTGTTAAAGCTATTAAAAATAGCCATGATAATTGGCATAAGATTATTATCGATTTTGATAATCAGCCAATTATGCAATTAAGTAATCACGGTTTTATGGATATGATTCAAGATACTCAAGTATGGCACAGTCAACCTTGTCCTTTTATTCCATCTGCTATTGATTATTTATTCAATTATGTAAGTGGTAATGCCACTTATGGAAAATTATTGGCTAATATGATCATCGATAGTAAAGTATTACATCATCGTGAACATATCTTTAGTTATGATGTATTTAAAGCAACAAGTATGATGTTAGAAAATCAAAGCAATGATTTGGATCATATGCAATCAACCCAAACAATTATTTCACAAGTTACTAAAAATCTTGATGATGAAGAAAGATATTTACTCTATATGGCTAAAATAATAGAAATAAATCCTAATCGCAATGGTGTTTCTAAAGAAGAAATCTATCATGATTTTGCTTCAACATTTGAAAATCATAAAGAAGATATTGATATTGCCTTAGAAGTATGTGTTGTCAGAGGTATTTTAAAAATAGTTGATGATAAATACTATAGCTTTACGACTCCTTTCTATTATTATTGTTATAGTCATAATGCTAAAAATCTTGATGATGAAGAAAGATATTTACTCTATATGGCTAAAATAATAGAAATAAATCCTAATCGCAATGGTGTTTCTAAAGAAGAAATCTATCATGATTTTGCTTCAACATTTGAAAATCATAAAGAAGATATTGATATTGCCTTAGAAGTATGTGTTGTCAGAGGTATTTTAAAAATAGTTGATGATAAATACTATAGCTTTACGACTCCTTTCTATTATTATTGTTATAGTCATAATGCTAAAAATCTTGATTTGGATAAGTTAAGAGAAACCGAAGTTATAGTAGAAGTTGTCGATGATCATTATGATATTTCTGTCGAAGAAGCTTTTGATGTCATGATGAATCAATTCGATAAGATTTCTGATAATAACCAATTAACTTATTTATCTTCTTTAAATGCTAAAGCCAATATAAATGTTAAAAACAAATTATTAGAAGATAAAGGCGATACATATAATTATAATATTGATGCTCGAGATAGTACAGGTATGGTTATTAATGCCCAATCTATTTCAAATAACTACAATGCGATATTAACAGGTATAACTGGTGATGAGCTTATTAAAGCTTATCAAGCTATACCACAGTTTTCTCATTATGTCACTGATGATACGTTACAACGTATTGAAACGCTTCAAGATGATAGTGAAGAATTCGAGAAACTTATTAATGAACCATTGAACCAGGTTTATGAAGCCAATAAACAAGCTTTAATACTTACCGAAGATAATTTCAATGTATGGGAAACCTTAGGTATTACAAAGCAAAACTATGATGATTTAGCAGTGACGATTGATTTACAATTTATGACTGATATCTATTTAGGCGCTAAATTAGAACATATTTATGAAAATATGAATACTGATGATATTGATAAAGATTATAGTCCAATTGCCATTATGTATTGTAAAGTAGTAGAAAAAATGTTGAAATATTATTGTATTCCTATTTATATTGAAGCTATACCAAATTGTGAGACGTCATATAGAAAGCAAAATAATATTTATTATCAATTTGGTGAACTTAAAGATACTCATATTTATAATGAGGCTCAAAAGTACTTAACGATCGGCTCTTTTATAAAACCAATAAAAGAAAATATCAATCAATTATTAACTTATCCTGATTATTTAGATATTGATGAAGAAGAATTAAAATATACATGGAATACCCAAGCTAGAAGCTTAGATGAAATAAGACTTATAAGAAATAAATCAGCTCATGGTGAAAATGGTGTTATTGTTGATATAGATACATTGAATACTCTAAAAAAGATATTATTCAAGCAAAAAAAACTAATTAAAATAGCTCAGTTATCTCAATATTATCATGAATGAAAAATGGGTAACCAAATTTTGTTCGGGTAAAAGTGAGAATTAGACATGGAAATTTT
>JAJQEL010000029.1 GCA_021201655.1 Erysipelotrichaceae bacterium
AAAAAAAGGGCACGAGCCCTAGAGATGTGAATCTCTAAAGTTCATGCCATTGGGTTCACTTTAAGTGAACCTTTTTTATTTTCCTAAAATTTTATAAAGCAACTGATATAAAGTCGCCATTTCATCCTGTGTAAGATTAATACAACCTCCCAAAGCTTTAGGAATACAAACAGCATCATCTCGCAATTGCATCCCTTTATCAGTAACACTAACCATCATCAAACGTTCATCTTTTTCGCCACGTTTTCTAATAATGATATCTTTCGCTTCAAGTTTTTTCAGTAAAGGTGTCAATGTACCTGAATCAAGATATAAGCGTTGTCCTAATTCCTTGACATTCATCTCACCATATTCCCAAAGAACCATCATGGTAATATATTGTGTATAAGTTAAATCAATCTGATCTAAATAAGGCTTATATTTTTTAATGATTTCTTTTGCACTGGCATACAAAGGAAAACAAAGCTGATTTTCTATTTTTAAAACATCATATTTATCCATAATATTCACTCTTTATAAAAGTTTTACAATTTCACTTTCTAAAGCCTCTGGTGTTTTTGTAGGGGCATAACGTCCCACAACATTTCCCTTTCGATCAACTAAGAATTTTGTAAAATTCCATTTAATTTGATTACCCAACTTTCCACCTGCCTGAGATTTTAAATATGTATATAACGGTTCTTCATGACCCCCATTAACATCAATCTTATGAAATTGAGAAAAAGTCACGCCAAAACGACCAGTACAAAAATTTTGAATTTCTTCATCACTGCCAGGTGCCTGATGGGCAAATTGATTACAAGGAAAATCCAAAATTTCAAACCCTTTATCATGATATGTTTTATACAGATTTTCTAAACCATCATATTGTGGTGTAAAACCACAACCAGTCGCTGTATTAACAATTAATAAAACTTTACCTTTAAATTTTTCTAATGATACATCATGACCTTCCATATCTTTGACTTTATAATCATAAATACTCATTTTTGCATCCTCCTCATTAAATTGTATACAATTTAATTTTATACAATTTATTTATTTTGTCAATAAAAAAGACTCAATTTGAGTCTAAATTTCTTTAATCAATTGACAATAAATGTCAGATGCCTTCATGATTTGATCAATGCTACAATGTTCATTGAGCATATGTGCTAATTTGTATTCACCTGGACCAAAACCAATCGTAGGAACACCTAAAGATACAGGTGTAATAGCATTAGTACCAAAGTCCCAAAAATCAAATTGATCAACAGGTGAAGCATAAACAGTTTCATAACTACGAATCAAAGCTTGGGTTAATGGATGATCTTTTTCAATCATCCAAGGATCGTGCATAGGTTCATAATATAATTCTTTGCCTTTCCAGCTTTGATGGATAAGAACACCTACTTCCCAACTAGCATCTTTTTCTTTAATGAGCTCATTCATTTCATTTTCAACTTGATGTAATGTTTCGCCCATCGCTAAACGTCTATCCAAATATATTGAGCAGCTACTTGGTACAGCATTTAATGAAGCTGATATACAAGATATATCCGATAAAACAATGGTTCCGTGAGACCCATCTTCATATAATGTTTGATTAAGCTTTTCAACACGCTGAATGATTTCAGCCATCTCATAGACAGCATTCTTCCCTTTTTCAGGTGCTGATCCATGTGCAGAAATACCATGCGTTGTGATACGTATTTGCGCTTTTCCTTTATGGCCCAAGGTAATTACATTACCACTTGGTTCACAAATAATACAATAATCAGGTTTTACCCCTAATTCTTCATACAATAATTTTAAATTCACGCCATCACAATACTCTTCACAAACTGTGCCCGTGACATAAACTGTTTTATCATTGAGATAACCTAAATCTCTGGCTTTTGCTGCACCATAAATAGCGGCACATAAAGCTGATTTCATATCCACACTGCCTCGACCCCATAAATATCCATCTACTATTTGTCCTGAAAATGGTGGATAATCCCATAAATCACCATCATTTACTTCCACTGTATCCATATGACCATCAAAATGAATAATCGTCTTACCATTTCCAATACGTCCAACCACGTTACCTGTAGAGTCAATATAAGCTTCATCATAACGAAGCTTATTCATTTCATTTACCAACAAATAAGCCATATTCTCTTCTTCATCCGAATAACTTCTAGTTTGTACTGCTTTTATTGCAAAAGCAATTAAATCTTCCATTTATAACACTCCCTCCGTATTTATCACTAATATTTTTGCATTTTGATCAAATGGTATCGTTTGATCTTTATTTTCTAATAAAGTTTCGACAAATCCTAAACCCACTGCTCCTGATTCCCCTGCAGAAAAATTCGGATCATCACCGATAGGATGCTTTGCCCTATCCATACCTTTAATAGTAATATCATCATCACATTTGATAAAATAAGAAGCATAAGCTTTTAAAACAGGTAAAGTAATAGGATTGGCTTCGCCACAATTAAGACCAGCCATAATAGTTTGTGGATGTCCACCTATTTTAATATTCTTGCTTTGTTTAATGGATTCATAAATACAAGCACAACTAGAAGCTTCAATGATGCCTATGATTGGTAAGTCTTTATAGTGATGATGTAAATACCAACAAACACCACCTGCCATGGAACCCACTCCTGCTTGTAAAAATACATGAGTAGGTTTTTCCTGCATTTGGATTAATGCTTCATGAATAAGCGTAGAGTAACCCAATACGATATTTGTTGGAATATCAATATAATTATCTAATGCGGTATCTTGCAATAAAACATAATTGTTCTTTAAAGCATAATCATAAGCATATCGAACAGTATCATCATAATTCATAGTTGTTACAATAACTTTTGCCCCATAATCTTCAATAGCTTTTATTCTTCTTTCTTCGCTACCTTGGGGCATAAAAATAATAGCTTTTTGATGTGTCTTAGCAGCATACCATGCAACTGCTCTACCATGATTACCATCTGTACATGTCACAAATGTATGGTTACCTTTTATTTGACTTGCAGCATAGCTTACTCCTAGGCCTTTAAAAGCATTAAGGTGAAATCGATAAGATTCATCTTTCACACAAATACGTGAAACATGATATTTATTGGCAAGTTCTTTTAAATCATGAAGAGGTGACACTGCATAATCATCTAATGATGTATGAAATTGAAGAATTTTATCAAAATCAGCTGAAAGCTGAATATTTTGGTGATTTTGATGATTTTCTAAAATGCTATAGCTCACTTTATCACTTCCTTCAATAACATTATATTTTTAAATTATCAAAATAATATAATAATATAATCAAATAATAACATTATATTCGCAAAAAAATAGATAGGTTACCCTATCTATTCCTCTGGCAGCTGCTTTAATTCATCTTCACCTGCAATATATTTTAAAACGGCAATAGCAGCTTCTTTTGGCCCATCATGTTCATTTCCTTTGATACCTAATCTTGTACGCAATTGTCCTACTTTGATGCCCTGTTCAAACATCAGCTTAAAATAGTCCTGTAAAATCGGTTCTGTTTGTTCACGTCTTTGCACAGGTCCAAAAGGATTGGCAAAATAACTGCCAACTAAACCATATTCTGTAGTCGTTCCTTTAGCCATGCGGTTTCCAGCTCTAAATACTTCTAATGCTTCTTCTGCATTTTCAAAGAAACTTAAAGAATCGCCACCTTCTTCATAGTTATTAGCATATAAGAACAAGTCTACATCATGTTTCGCAACCACATCTTTGTAATCAGTAATTGGAATGACAATACGTGCATTAACTTTATCTGGATTTACAAAGACAGATCTATCAAGTTCTTTAAAACTGTAACCTGCGTCCAAATCGTCTAATCTCACAAAAGCCCCGATTTCCGTACCTGATGTTTTCACAATTCCATTTTCATCCAATGATAATACACCCATATCATCATATATCGTCTTTAAATCTGTAATATATGCAGCTCCAAAGACTTTAATTTGTTCAATAGTTTCACTCTTACCAGCACCACTATCACCCATAACCACAATATTCCTGGTTTCGCCATTATGGAGTGTCATCTGTACCATCGCACCATGAATTGGTAATTGTCTATGATTAATTTTTTGCACATTATGAAGTGTTAAACACATCTTCTTCATATAACCAAAATAATCAAATTCATCACTAGCTGAAAGTAATGCCACTAACATATCATTCTTTTCATCTTGATAAAATGATTGATGCATTTGTCCATCTTCATAGCCATATACATAAATCAAATCTGGTTTACTACTACGATATTCTTCTTCATCTGCTAAATCAAACAAGTTACATAAAGTAACTCCTTGTGCCATAAACTGCACATTAAAATAAACAAAGCAAAGTAAATCACCCACCTTAGCAGGATAACAAAACCATGAATCAGAATCAAACTTCAAATCTTCTAATGGGTTTGTTTTACTTTCAGGAAACACACCATCACGTTTATTGCGTCGAGAATGAGTAATAAATGGTGGATGAATGACTACTGATTCAATAAATGGTATTTCATCTAAATTTCTATATTCATAAGGTAGAAATGGACGCATATGGGTTACGGTTAAACCCGCATTGACACCTGCTGTGATTTGACGTAAAACTTTATCATTTTTACCTAAAGCATTTTGCATCGAACGATAAACCTTTAGAACTAATTCTTCAAATTCACTTTGAGCATCAGTAAATTGCACATTTTGATAACCATCTCTTTTTGTTTCATTAAAAACTACAGCATATCTTTGCAGTCTTCGCCAAAAGAGATAAATATCTTCAATTAAAGCAATAAATAAATCTCGATCATCAAAATAAGTAGTTTTATCAGGTCTAATACTGACTAATTCATCAGCATTCATAACCAATAATTGTTTAAAGACTGATTGAAGATCTTTTAACAAATCTATATCATCATTTTGTATATTGTGTAAATAGCCATAAATTGTGGTATCTTTTCTTTTGATATCCTTAATATATTTCTCTAAAACTTTTGCAAATAATTCACTTTCAATCAATTGGCAACGACTTTGACAAAACTCTTCAGAAAAGTTAAGTATCGCATTGCCTCTATTAATACTAAATTTATATGACATATTTTCATTCCTCTCTATAATTTTGCATCATAATACCAAAAAATAATTCTTTTGACTACCTATTTCTTCAATGATAGCATTTACATTTAAAAAAAAGTTCTTAAAATATTTTTAAGAACACTTTTCCAACAACATCTTCATCAAAATCAATATAACCAATAGCTCTAGAATCTAAGCTATTATTGCGATTATCTCCCATAACAAATATCTTACCAGCAGGAATATCATAACTAAAATCTTCATTACCTACCATATCTTCTAAAATATAATCTTCTTCTAATAATTCGCCATTTCGATACAATTGATTATCAATCATTTCAATATGATCACCTGCTAAACCTATAACTCTTTTAATAATTTGTTCATCTTCATATTGAACAATCACAATATCATCGTAAGAAGCATCACCGTTCTTATAAAAGATTTTATCAACCAATACAATATTACCATTAGAATATGTTGGTTCCATAGATGAACCAACAACTCTTGATATTTGTACAAAATGGAGAAAAATAAATGTTACAATAACTGTTATAACAATGACTTTTATATATTCTAATAAGGATTTTTTTATATCTTCTTTATTCATTTTTATCACCCATAATATTATAGCACATTATGAATGATCATTTAAACGAGTTCTTAATTTTGTAATGATTTTCTTTTCTAAACGAGATACCTGAACCTGGGAAATACCCAGTATTTTTGCTACTGTTTCTTGATTATATTCTTCGTGATAACGCAAATAAATAATTGTTTTTTCTTTTTCATTTAGCTTTTCCATTTCTATTTCTAAAGCTAGTTTTTCAAACCACATCATATTACTTTTATCAATAATGCGATCTTCAATTTGAATAGTGGAACCGTCTTTTTCATAGATAGGTTCATTAAGTGATGTCGGATAATAAGAAGCATCTATTGCTTCAATAACTTCCTGTTTATCTACATTTAAATATCTAGCAGCTTCTTCAACTGTAGGCTCTTTATTTGTTTCTTTTTGTAATATTTCTTTGGCTTTAGTAATCTTAATGTTTAGTTCTTTCAATGATCTTGATACCTTAATAGTCCCATCATCTCTAAAATAGCGCTTAATTTCACCCATAATAATAGGTACAGCATAAGTAGAAAACTGCACATCATACGAAGTATCAAAATTATTAATAGCTTTCATAAGTCCAATACAACCTATTTGGAATAAGTCCTCCTTATCATAATAACTATTCTTAAAACGATGAACAATGGACCACACAAGTCCTAAATTATCATTAACAACTTCTTCTTTGGCACGTTCATCCCCTAAACGGACCTTTTCTAATAATTCAATTGTATGTGATTTAGCCATTGTTTAGCTTCTTAGTAATGATATATTTTGTTCCTATATTAATAACACTCTCTATTTCAAAACTATCTGCTAAAGATTCTATAATGCTGATTCCCATACCTATATGTTCTCCGTCTTTGGCAGTTGAATAAAATGGTTTTTTCACTGCTTCCACATCAGCAATTCCTTTGCCAAAATCCTGAACAATTAAAGTCATGATATTTTCTTCAATTGTCATTTTTATAATCACTTGACAATCAGGATTGAGACTATAGCCATGAATAATAGCATTACTAATAGCTTCAGAAACAATCGTTTTTATTTCTATAATTTCATCAATTGTTGGATTTAATGGTGTTAAAAAAGCAGCTACCGTCGTTCTTGCAAAGCTTTCATTATCCAATGATGCACTAAATGATACTTCCATCATATTCATAGCTTTTCCTCCTTGATATCATCCCATGACTTAAAATAAGGTATAATCTTAAATAATCCAGTTAATTCAAACAAACGATAAGTAACATGATTTAAACCTGTCATCAGCAAAGTACGCTTATCACTTTTTAATAAGTTATAGCGTCCTAAAACCAATCCAATACCAGAACTATCAATCATTGCAATATCACTAAAATCAAAAATCATATCCTGGGTTGTTTTTTCAATCAAGGTATCTAATTGTTTTCGATAATTACTGGCATGACTACTATCAATATCGCCATGAAAAAAAAACTATAATATAATAATCATCTATTTTAATATCCATATTGTTTCACCTCGCTTTCCCATCTTATAACAATTCTTCATAAATGTTAATGGATTCGAGCAAACTAGAACCATTTCACCAAAACTAGAATAATTATTCCTTTATTTGCATATATTGCTTTGAGGTGTCAAAATGCTTAAAAAAATTTTAATATGTATCAGTTTATGCTTTTTATTTTCTTTAAATCATACTTATGCCCAAGATCTTAGTGCAAATGCACAAAGTTCCATACTTATTGAAGCGACTACTAAACAAGTCCTCTATCAAAAAAATGAAACTGAAAAACTTTTTCCTGCTTCAACAACTAAAATAATGACAATGATATTGATGTTTGAAGCCATTAATAGTGGCAGCTTATCTTGGGAAGAAACTCTTACATGTAGTGAATATGCCGCCAGTATGGGTGGCAGTCAAATTTATTTAGAGCAAGGAGAAACTATGAGTGTATCGGATTTATTTAAATCCATCGCCATTGCTTCCGCTAATGATTCATGTGTCATGATAGGTGAAAGAATTGGTGGTACTATTGAAAAATTTGTGGATATGATGAACAATAAAGCTAACGAATTAGGTTTAGTTAATACTCATTTTATGAATGCTACAGGACTTCATGATGATGACCACTATACTTGCGCTTTAGATCTCTCCACTATGGCTGCTTATTTGCTTGATATTGGTGGTGATGACCTTTTGGCAACAACATCTTTGTATGATAGTTATATACGAGAAGATAGTGATTCAAAATTTTGGCTAGTAAATACTAATAAATTACTTAATTCCTATGAAGGTTGTGATGGCCTAAAAACAGGTTATACAAAAGAAGCAGGTTATTGTATTGTTTCAACTGCAAAAAGAAATGGTTTAAGACTCATTGCTGTCGTATTAAAAGAAAGTGATCCAAAAACAAGAAACAGTGAAGTATCACAATTATTAGATTACGGTTTTTCACTATATGAGAGTGTAACTTTATTTAAAAAAAGATGATATCATCGAAACAGTGGACATAAAAAATGCAACAATATCACGAGTTGATATAGTTGCAGTAAATAATGTCACTTATATAAAAAATAGAAATAATAGTAGTGATATCACATATGAATGTCAATATATAAATCTCAATCCACCATTAAATCAAGGTGATATAGTTGGTTATCTTATATTAATACAGGATAATGAAACGATTGGAAAATATGAATTGAGTGTCAAAGAAAATGTTGAGGCATTATCAGTTTTTGAAAAAGCATATTACAATTTATTAAACTTTATGTAATAAAAAAATAGAGTATTGATATGATTCTCTAAAGTGAACAAAATAAATAATTAAAAGTTCACTAAG
>JAJQEL010000051.1 GCA_021201655.1 Erysipelotrichaceae bacterium
AATTCTATTATCAAAATTTCCTCTTTTCCATTTCTTAAATTGACGACATTGGGTCCAATGACTATTTTACATACTTATGCGATTGAAGATCATTGTTTAGTCTTTAGCTTTGAGATTACGGGTGGCAACGGGAAAGCACCTGAAGTCATGGCAGAGAAGATGAAACGTGGGATACCAGCGCAAATAAATCGTTTAGCCATGATGATTAAACCAATGATGATTAATCGTCGTGAAGCTTTGGATAAAGTTTTTGATTGCTGGGAAATAGAAAGAAAAACAGAAATGATAGATTTAATGAATGCAATGGATAGAACATTGAGTGAAGATTTGTATGCACAAGTGACTTTACCCATGTATCGTGTTTCGATGATGGATGGTATTGCGGTTAAATCGGCTGATTTTGAAAATGGTCTACC
Source organism: Erysipelotrichaceae bacterium (assembly GCA_021201655.1). Taxonomy (GTDB): domain Bacteria; phylum Bacillota_I; class Bacilli_A; order Erysipelotrichales; family Coprobacillaceae; genus JAJQDJ01. The sequence goes on from JAJQEL010000051.1 coordinate 417, forward strand.
TGATACATCAAACTGGGTAGAAGGTGTTGATTATGTCCGTGCCGATACTGGTGATGATTTTAGTGACGATTTTGATGCCATTATTCAAATTGAAAATGTTGATTTAAAAGATGGTCATGTAAGACTTCATGACATTAGAGGAGAAATTAAGGCAGGAAATCAAACAAAAGCAGCAGGCAGTATTATTCAAGAAGGTGCTTTATTATTTAAAAAAGGACATGTTATTAGAGCTACTGATTTAGCTGTTTTAGCAATGGGTAATTATAAAGAGGTACCAGTATTTAAGAAACCAATTGTAGCTGTCATTCCTACTGGTAGTGAATTAGTTGCAGCAGGGAGTGATATTCATCGTGGTGAAAATATTGATTCGAATAGTTTTATGTTAAAGGGTCAGTTATCTGTTTTAGGAGCTGAAGTTATTAATTATCCAATATTTAAAGATGATAAAGAAGCTTTATCAAATATATTAGATGAAGCTATAGAGAAATCTGATATTGTTATTATTAATGGTGGTTCTAGTAAAGGTAGTGAAGATTTTAATATTCAACTATTAAAAGAAAAAGGAAACTTGTTATTCCACAATGTTGCGGCTATACCAGGTCGTCCAATCTCTATCAGTATGTTTGGAAATAAACCTGTTATTAATATTCCTGGCCCTGCATTAGGTGCCTATTTTGCGACAGATTGGTGCATTAAAGCCCTTTTAGATCAATATTTTATGCATGAAGAAACCATCAAGCATACAATTAAAGGACGTTTAGTTAAACCAATGAATAATGGTGGTCCTGTCGAAATATGCCATCGTATGATTGTCACAAAAACGGATCAAGGTTATGACATTGAACCAGTAGAAAGAGAAGATGGCGATTTGAAAGTGATGAGTGCCAATGGTGTTTATGTAAGTGAAATGTTTGAAGAAGCACATGAGATTGGTGATATATTAGAAGTTGAGATTATAGATAGATAAGGAGTTTTTATGGATAGATTTGGTGGGGTATTAGTCGCTGCAGGGAAATCATCGCGTATGGTAGATTTTAAGCCTTTGCTTCCTTTTGGTAATTCAACTATTGCTTTACATATTGTCAGATTGCTTAAATATTTAGGAGTATCACCCATTGTAGTGGTAACAGGATATAAGGCTAAAGAGCTGGAAGAGCATCTTAAAGATGAAAAACTATTGTTTGTACGAAATGAAAATTATGAAACAACTGATATGTTTACGTCTGTGACAATCGGTATAAGAGAAATCGCTGATTTATGTGACCGTGTGATGATTATGCCTATTGATGTTCCTGCTATCTTACCTGAAACCATCAAAAATGAAATGAATATTGATGCCCCAATGATTCGCACTGTTTGCAATAAAAATCCTGGCCATCCGATCATTATACGTAGCGATATTGCTTTAGAAATATGCAAGTATAATGGTGATGGAGGACTAAGAGGAGCTATGGAGAATTCATCATTTCCTTTAACAGAAATGGAAGTTGATGATGCTGGTGTTTATAGAGATGTGGATACCAAAGAAGAGTATCATGATTTGATCAATTGGCATTATGCGCGTGGTTGTGGTCATTCAATTTATCCTAAGATAAAAGTTGTTTTAAAAGGCAATGAAAGTTTTTTTGGTCCAGGTGTTTGTACATTACTTGAATATATAGATCAAACAGGATCCATCCAACAAGCTTGTAGTATGATGAATATGTCTTATAGTAAAGGTAGAAAAATGCTTAAAGGTCTAGAAAAAGAAATAGGTTACAGTGTGGTAGAACGCTGGGCTGGTGGTGTTGGTGGCGGCGGTGCAACCGTTACGGCACAGGGTAAAGCTTTGATTAGCAATTATACACAATTTTTAGATGAAGTTGATGAAGTAACTCAAGAGATTTTCAAAAAATATTTTGGTAAAGGGCTGGAATGATGACACGTTATTTATATCTTATTAGACATGGACGTATTGCTTTTGATGGTGGTGTTAAAAGATGCATTGGTTTAACTAATACACCATTGGATGACAAAGGCAAAAAACAAGCACAATTATTACATCAATATTTTAAAGACAAAGATATTGAATGTATTTATACAAGTCCACTTGATCGATGCATGCAAACGGCTGCAATTTTATCGAATCATCAAAATATTGAAGTTGTAGAAGACTTAAGAGAAATATATATGGGTGAATGGGAGAATAAACCATTATCATCGATAAAAAAGACACTTACCAGTGAACCTATATATGGCGAAGGCAGAAAAAGAGCATTAAGTAGATTTTCTAAAGCTGTTGATCAATTAATTCAACAAACGACAGGAAATATCATTGTAGTAGCCCATGCGGGCATTAATTGTTGTTACTTAGCTTATTTACAAGGATTAGATATTGATACGTCAAGAGCATTAAGACAACCTTATGGATGTATCAATATCATTAATATAGATACCATGCAAGTTGAACAGATGGGCATCATGAGCGAGGATTATCCAAGTATTGATACATGTTTAAGCTTATTACATCTTCATCAAGTACCAGAAAATATTATTCAACATTCGATTGCGGTATGTAAAGAAGCCTTATTTATAGCGTTACGACTAAAAGAAGCAGGTTTAAATCTAAACTTAGATTTGATTAAAAGTAGTAGTTTACTGCATGATATTGCCCGTACCAAACCAGACCATTGCGAAGCAGGGGCAAAAATAGCAGATAAAGAAGGATATCCTTTACTCTCTGATATTATTAGACAACATCATGATTTAGAAATCATTCATGACAAACCAACCGAAAGTGAAGTTGTTTATTTAGCTGATAAATATATACAAGGAACAAACAAAGTAACAATCAATGATAGATTTTCTCAAAGCTTAGCTAAATGTCATAATGATGAAGCTAGAGAGGCGCATCAACGAAGGTATAATCAAGCAATAGAGGTAGAAAATCTAATCTTAAAATATATCAATAAAGAGGGATAGTATGGATTTTACACATTTTGATAGTAAAGGCAATGCAGTGATGATTGATGTAACCGATAAACAGGAAACCCAAAGAACAGCCATTGCCAAGGGAAGCATTTATTTAAGTCAGAAATGCTATGAAAAAGTAAAGATGGGAAAAATGCAAAAAGGGGATGTTTTATCAGTAGCGCGAATAGCTGGTATTATGGGAGCAAAGAAAACATCAGAATTAATACCTTTATGCCATAATATTCCATTAACTAAACTCACGATAGATTTTGAAATGTTAGACGATTCTTATGAAATCAAGGCTATCTGTCTTGCTAAGACAGATGCCAAAACAGGAGTAGAAATGGAAGCTTTAACAGGTGTACAAATTGCTTTATTAACAATTTATGATATGTGTAAAGCTGTGGATAAGACAATGGAAATAGGAAATATTTATTTAGAAAAGAAAACAGGTGGTAAAAGTGGCACTTTTATCAACCAAAAGAAGGTCAACCATGAAGGATAGTTTGAATCGTGAGATTGATTATATGCGTATATCCATTACTGATCGTTGTAATTTAAGATGTCAATATTGTATGCCTCGAGGTATTAAACAAACAACAATGAGTGATATTTTAACATTTGAAGAAATGGCTCATATAGTTTCTATTGCATCAAAATTAGGTATTAAAAAGATTAAAGTTACAGGTGGGGAACCTTTAGTAAGACTTGGATGTTGTGATTTTATTAAAATGGTAAAAAACATTGAAGGTATTGAACAAGTCACGATTACCACAAATGGTGTTTTGCTCAATCGTTATATGAATGATTTAATTGAGGCAGGAATTGATGGTATTAATGTCAGTATTGATACTTTAAATAAAGAATTATATCAGAAGATAACAGGTTTTGATAAGTTAGGTGAAGTATTACAATCATTAAAAACTCTTACAAATTATGATATACCTGTTAAAATTAATGCTGTATCGATTGATTTATATGAGTATGGAAGTCAAAATGGTATTGATGTTTTAAAAAATGATTATCAAAATCTTATTGAATTAGCACATGATGATAAGATTGATGTGAGATTTATTGAAATGATGCCGATTGGTTATGGGAAAAACTTTGAAACCATCAACCATCAAGATTTTCTACAACAATTAAAAAGGGATTATGTGTTAAAAGAAGATCAAACCATTCATAGCAATGGTCCAGCTGTTTATTATAGGATAGATGGCTATCAAGGGAGTATTGGTCTTATAAGTGCAATTCATGGAAAGTTTTGTGATAGCTGTAATCGTATCAGATTAACATCTCAAGGTTATTTAAAAACATGTTTGTGTTTTAATGATGGGATTGATTTAAGAAGTATCTTAAGAAGTGATGCTAGTAATAAAGATGAACTATTAGCAGCAGCTATTAAAGATGCGATTATCCATAAGCCGATGGCTCATCATTTTGAAAACATGGAAGAGATTAGTGAAGATAAGAATATGTATATGATAGGGGGATAAATGTGGTAGGGATAGTGAAAGCTGTATGTTTAAGTAAACGAAGAGGTACAGAAAAAAAGCCTGTTGATGAAGGGCATTTGCTTGTTGATTATGGTTTAGAAGAGGATGCCCACGCAGGGAATTGGCATCGTCAAGTGAGTCTGCTTTCGTATGATAAAGTTGTTGAATTCAATGAAAAAGGTGGCAATGCTCATGATGGGGCTTTTGGTGAAAATATTTTAGTTGAAGGTATTGATTTTAGAAATTTACCAGTGGGAACACGTTTTTATGTCAATGATGCAGTACTCGAAATGACACAAATTGGTAAGGAATGTCATACGCATTGTGCGATTTATCATCGCGTTGGTGATTGTATTATGCCTAGAGAAGGTGTATTTGCGAAAGTTATTCAAGAAGGATATGTCAAAGCAGGCGATGAAATGAGGGTTGAATTACCAAGTTTAGATCGACCATTTCAAGCAGCAGTAATCACTTTAAGTGATAAAGGTTTTAAAGGTGAAAGAGAAGATTTGAGTGGCCCTATGGCTAAACAAATACTTGAAGAAAACGGTTATGAAGTTGTGGAAACACTCATTTTACCTGATGAACCAGAAATGCTAAAAAAAGAACTTATACGTTTATCAGATGGCAGACAGGTTGATTTAATCCTCACAAGTGGGGGAACAGGCTTTTCGATGCGTGATCAAACACCTGAAGCCACCCTTGCGGTAGCAGATCGCAATGCCCCTGGTATTAGTGAATATATGCGCATGAAATCAAGTGAAATTACGGATCGTGCGATGTTAAGTCGCGGTGTTTCCGTGATTCGTAAGTCGACGTTGATTATAAATTTACCTGGCAGTCCTAAGGCTGTCAAAGAAAGCTTGGACGTTATTCTTCATGCTTTAGATCATGGTTTGAAAATTTTACGTGGAAGCGCAAATGAATGCGCAAGATAATCCTTTGGGATTATCTTAAGAGGGAGTGCTTTTCTAAAAACGAACGTGATTGAAAGTGAAGAGTTAAAATAAAACGTTAATAAAAAGGAGAAGGAAATGAAAAAACTATTAAAAGTATTATTATCATGTACTTTTGCTATGTCTATGGTTGGTTGTAGCTCAAGTACAACTGAAGATGAAACCAGTGATTTAGAAGGTACAATCTTAGTTGCAGCTGCAGCTAGCTTAAAGAACGCTTATGAAGATGAATTGATTCCATTATTTGAATCAATGTATGAAAATGTTACTGTTGAAGGAACTTATGATAGTTCTGGTAAACTTCAAACTCAAATTGAAGAAGGTTTAGAAGCTGATGTATTTATGTCTGCTGCTACAACACAAATGACTGCATTAGATGAAGAAGGACTTATTATGTCTGATACTATTGTTGATTTATTAGAAAACAAGATTGTTCTCATTACACCTACTGATTCTACTTTAGGATTAAGTGAATTTACAGACATTGTTAATGCAGAAAGCATTGCATTAGGTGATCCTGAAAGTGTTCCTGCTGGTCAATATGCTCAGGAAGCTTTAACTAATTTAGGTATCTGGGATGAAATCCAAGATAGAGTAAGTTTTGGTACAAATGTTACTGAAGTATTAAATCAAGTAGCAGCTGCAAGTGCTGATACAGGTATTGTTTATGCAACTGATGCTGCAAGCATGCCTGATGATGTTGTTGTCGTTGCTGAAGCTCCTGAAGATTCATTAGCATCACCTGTTATTTATCCAGTAGCCGTTGTTGGTACAACAGCTAACGAAGAAATCGCAAAAGCTTTTGTTGAATTCTTACAAAGTGATGAAGCTATTGCTATTTTTGAAGAATACGGATTTACTTCAAATATCTAGGAGATAAAAATGGATTGGAGTCCTGTACTCATATCGATGAGGACTGCGATTGTTTCCATATTTTTTACCTTTTTTCTAGGTTTATTAGCAGCCTGGTTTGTGGTAAGACTAAAAAGCAATGTTGCCAAGGTTATTCTTGATGGCATTCTAACACTCCCTTTAGTTTTACCACCAACGGTTGTTGGCTTCTTTTTGCTTTATATTTTTGGTGTCAAAAGACCTATCGGCATGTTTTTTATCAATTATTTTGGTATTAAGATTGCTTTTTCCTGGTATGCAACAGTCATTGCAGCCGTCGTGATGTCATTTCCACTTATGTATCGAAACGCCAAAGGCGCTTTTGAACAAGTGGATAGTAATTTACTTGATGCTGGCAGAACATTAGGTATGAGTGAATTTAAAATTCTTTATAAGATATTATTACCTAATGCTTTACCTGGTGTTATTAGTGGTGGTGTATTAGCCTTTGCAAGAGGACTTGGTGAATTTGGTGCTACAGCTATGATTGCCGGTAATATTGCAGGTAAAACAAGGACACTTCCAATGGCTGTTTATAGTGAAGTTGCGGCTGGTAATATGGATAAGGCTTATCAATACGTTATTGTCATAGTTTGTATTGCTTTTATAGCCGTCTTTATTATGGATGCGATTAGTATCTATAATGAAAGGAAGTGGCATTAATGAAGGTAGATATTTCTAAAAAGCTCAAGGAATTTGATTTAGAGGTTCATTTTGAAATCAATCAAGGATGCTTAGGTATATTAGGAGCATCAGGATGTGGTAAAAGTATGACTTTGAAATCAATTGCTGGTATTGTGAAAGCTGATAGTGGTTATATTTCTATTAATGATAAAGTTCTTTTTGATTCTCAAAATAAAATAAACTTAAAACCGCAAAAAAGAAAAGTTGGTTATCTTTTTCAAAACTATGCTTTATTTCCAAATATGAATGTTGAACAAAATATTGCTTGTGGATTAGAAGAAAAAAATGATGAACGCATTAGTGAAATGATTCAACGTTTTCACCTGCAAGGTTTAGAAAAACGCTATCCGCGTCAATTATCTGGAGGACAGCAACAACGTGTCGCATTAGCTAGAATACTAGCTTACGAACCAAGTGTTATCTTATTAGATGAACCATTTTCAGCCATGGATACTTTTCTTAAAGAAGAATTAAGATTAGAACTCATAAAAGTATTAAAAGATTATGATGGTATTTCATTATTAGTGACTCATGATCGAGATGAAGCTTATCAGTTATGTGATTATTTGATGCTTTTAGATCAAGGTAAAGTGATTGCTTTTGATAAAACCAAAGAAGTCTTTGAAAATCCAGGAACGATTAAAGCCGCAAGATTAACTGGCTGTAAAAATATATCACGTATTGAAAGAATTTCTGATAATAAGGTTAAAGCATTAGATTGGAATAATTTAGAATTAGAAGTTTCACAAGAAATCGATGATTCTATTTCCTATATAGGTATACGTGCGCATGATATGCATATGACTGATTCAAAAATCAATCGTATTCCTATCGGTATTCCCCAAGTATCAGAAATGCCTTTTGAATGGTATGTGACATTAGAGAATGGATTATGGTGGAAAATAGAAAAAGATATGCATAATCATGATTATCATGATATGCTACCAGAATTTCTAACAATCGATCCAAAATCGATATTATTATTAAAAGATGATACATAAAAATCAGTAGAACTGATATGATTCTCTAAAGTGAACAAAATAAATAATTAAAAGTTCACTAAGGA
>JAJQEL010000095.1 GCA_021201655.1 Erysipelotrichaceae bacterium
ATCAGAAACAGCAGTTTTTGGGATAGACATTTATGGAGCCACAGCTATCATATGAATACACTTGATAATATGAGCAGGGATGTTGTAGAAAAATATATTCGTAACCAGTATTCAAAGTAGTACGCATTCCTCTCCTGACGTTGAGGAGATTCCTGCTTTATTTTTAATTGAAAAGCATGTTCTACACTTGGATAAACAATACCTTCATAAGCAATATCAACTGTATAAAAATTACTTAAAAAATCATATTCATCTTTAAAACGATTAATTTCCATAGTAATACCTCCTATCATTATCATATCATTTATATCTCTCTATGTATAAAAAACAACGGAAAGAAAAAGAAGAATATCCTTCTTCCTTAAGTTCTAATATTTTTTGATGGTATACCCCCATCATTTTTTAATCCTGAAAACTTACTATATTGCTTATTAAAAACAAAATGAATATCTGCTAAAGCACCATTACGATGCTTAGCAACAATAAGATCTGTTAATCCTTGAGTTTCTTCTTCTTTTGAAGGGTCCTGATAATCACCACGATGAATAAATGCCACAATATCAGCATCTTGCTCAATTGCTCCTGATTCTCTTAAGTCAGATAATACAGGTCTTTTGCTTTCTCTTTTTTCAATGGAACGTGATAGCTGACTTAAAGCAATGACAGGAACTTCTAATTCTCTGGCAATCATTTTTAATTGTCGAGAAATATCTGATACTTCCTGCTGACGTGATTCACGGCTATTTCCTGAACCTGAAATTAATTGTAGATAATCTATAACGACTAATTTTAAACCATGATCTCTTTTTAGTCTTCGGCATTTTGCAGCTATTTCTCCCACACGTATACCCGAAGAATCATCAATATATAAATTACATTTAGCGACCTTATCAGCTGCTGCATAATATTTTTCACTATTCTCTTTTAAGACAGTTCCTGATCTTAAAGATGAAGCATTCAAGCTTCCTGCCATAGAAATAATACGCTGTATTAATTGTTCTGAAGGCATTTCTAATGAAAAAACAGCAACTGCCTCATCTGATTTTTGAGATACATTATAAGCAATATTAAGGGCAAACGCAGTTTTACCAACAGAAGGTCTAGCAGCAATAATAATCAAATCGCCTTTTTGAAAACCTGATGTTAGACTATCTAAATCACTATAGCCTGTTTTTACACCTGTAATATGATTATCGGCCTGTTGTAATTTTACTAATCGATCTGTAACATTACGTACAACAGTATTGACATCCTGGAATTCACCAGCATTTCTATCTCTTGTAACATTCAAAAAATCTTTTTCAACGCCATCAATAAAATCATTGATATTATCTATATCACCATAAGATTTTTCAGCAATTTCGCTAGATTGTTGAATCAATCTTCGAAGTAATGACTTTTCATGAAGTGTTTTTAAATAATATTCACTATGAGCTATTGTTGGTACAGATTCACTTAATTGTAATAGATATTCAACACCACCAACTTTATCCAGTAAATTCTTATCCATCAAATAAGATGTTAATGTTGTTACATCAACAGGATTATGCTGATTATTAATGCCTTGCATAGCTTCAAATAAGATACGATGGCTATCTAAATAAAAGTCATCTTTTGAAGCAGATGATAAAATTGTTTGACAAGTAGGACCAGATATAAGCATTGCACCTAATAATGAACGTTCTGCTTCAATATCATGGGGATATTCTCTAGCCATCTTTTTACCTCCTTATTTTTCTGTGGTATGTACTCTTATTGTTGCAATAACACCTTTATATAATTCTACTTTTAAATTTGTATAACCTAATGACTGGATGCGAAAGGCATCAATAAATTTTCTTTTATCTACTTTAATATCATATTCTTTTAATAATTTCTCACAAATATTTTTAGTAGAAATACTACCAAAAGTCTTACCATCTTTACCAGATGATAATTGAAATTCTAAAACAATACCTTCTAAAGTCTTCTTCAATTCTTCGGCATCAATTTTCTTTTGCTTTTCCAATTCTATTTGTTGCTGCTTTTCTTGAGCAACCATTTCTTTACCATGTTCAGTGGCTAAAACAGCCAACTTATTCTTAATTAAATAATTCTGGCCATAACCATCTGCAACCTTTACAATTTCACCTTTTTTACCTACTTTATTAACATCTTTTAACAATATAACTTTCATTCTATCCACCTCACGCTAAATAATCATCCAAAGTATCTTCTAATATTTCAATAACTTCTTGAACACTCTTATTCTCATAGGATGTTGCTGCCATCCCAAAATGGCCGCCACCACCCATTTCTTCCATAATAACCTGAACATTAATATCCTTACTGCTTCTTGCACTCACGGCTACTTGACTTTTTGAAACACGGCCGACAGTGAACGAGGCCTTAACACCACTGACTTCTAATAAAGCATTACTAGCACGTGCTAACATACTTCTTTGATATTCTTCATCATCATTACCATAGGTAATTAATATTTCATCATTATACTTATAAGCTGAATTTGTAATAGATAATCTTTCCAAAGTTTCTTCATAAGAATCTTCAATCCATTCATAAGCTTGTGTAACATCAGCCTGTAAGTCTCTTAAAACAGCTGCTGACTGGAACGTTCTAACTCCAACACGCTGCTTAAAATTATTGGTATCAACAAGCATACCAGCATACATCACTGTAGCTTCTAATTCATTAATTTGTACTTCACTATTTTGATAATCCCATAATTCCACAATTAATTCAACTGTACTTGAAGCAGCAGGCTCTAAATATGTTAAAACAGGTGCTTCAATAAATTCTTCACCACGACGATGATGATCAATAATAATCTTATTATTGACTTTCTCTAATAATTGACTAGAAATTGATAAGCTAGGCTTATGATGATCTACAAAAATCAATAATGTTTTCTTATCGACTTTTTCTACTGCTTCCAAAGGTGAAATAATCATGCCACGAGATTGTTCATCATTTTTAACAATATGAGCTACATTTTTTGTCTTATCTTCAATGGATTCAAAATCCACAACAACATAAGCTTTCTTATCATATGCTTTAGCAATTTTTGCGACACCAAGTGATGCCCCAAATGAATCCAAATCTGAATTTTTATGCCCCATAATAATCACTTGTGAAGCATTTTTAATCATACCAGCTAATGATTGTGCTAATACACGTGCACGCACCTTACTGCTCTTTTCAAATGATTGACTATTTCCACCAAAGTAACGAACTTTATCGTCACCTGACTTAACTGCCACTTGATCGCCACCACGAGAATAAGTTAAATTCAAGGCTTGAGTAGCCATATCATCTAATTCTCTAAGTATGCGTGAATTTCTACCAATACCAATACTTAACGTCATAACTTCATCTAATTCTTTAGACATTTCTTTAAAAGTATCGAGTATCGCAAACTTATTTTCTACTTGTTTCTTATAAATTCTTTCATTAAAGAAGGCTAAATAACCACCTGATTTATAACGTCTTAGAATAATACCATTAGAATAAGCCCAATCGACAATGACTTGTCTAGATCTTGATTGTATCAAGGCCTTTGTTGGTTCATCAGCATTGGCGGTTGATTCTTCATAATTATCTATTGTTATATAGGCCATACAAACTTGTTGATCTAAATAATCCTGTTTTAATGATAAATAAGAAGTTCGATCTTTTAAATAGATTAATTTAGTTTCCTGACTATTATAAGCTTCAAATTTTTTACCTTTTATATCAATAACTTTAACATCTTCATCTTCAAATAATGAGGCGAGGTGTGGCTGCCATTCTAATAACTTAACACCAACAATATTAATATTCATTTCTTTAAATAAATCACTTGTCCATACAATATCTCTATTTTCATCATATTGTATTAAGGCAATACCACCAAATATTAATATATTTTTTTCATCATTACTTAGAGCATCTGCAACGCTTAGATTATTAGCATCTATACTGTAGGATTGATAAACCAAAATTATCAATAAAATAATATTTTTAACAGTACTATATAAAGCTAATATCATTAATAAATAACCACCAACAAACAAATATAAACTAAAGAGGACAATACATTCTACAACTAATAAAATAAAAAGCATATTTCTAAGTTGTAATAATTTCCTTGTCATTGGCTCATCCCCTTTCTATGATATATATTATAACGCAAATTGGTTAGGATGTCGATAATTCCTAATACCACATAAATTATTTGGATATATGGTAATAGTATACCAATAAAAGCAAGAATCATCAACTTAGGTTTTTCTAAATATATCATTAACCAACTTAAAAAAGCCATTCCTTCTACCATAAATATAAGCATTGACAATGTATAAGCATAAGTAAAAAGCATATGATTGATTTTCATTATATGAATAGCTATATAAGAAATGATTAAAATAACTAATAATATGATACCCCATTTATAATTTAAATGCATTGAAGCGATATGAAATGAACCAGGGAAATCAATCTTAAAACGTGACAGCGCCAATTGACAAAAAAGTAATATCACATATGTTTCCATAGCTGACATGACAATAAGAAATATGGGTTCAATAGATAATACTGTATTTAAAGAAAGAGATGACATAAAGGGATGGAGCATTTCATAAACTTCGGTTAATTCCTCTGTTATATTCATACCTAGTAGTCCAGCAAAAACTCTATATATGAAGATATTGTTCATAAACATCGCTATAAAACTGCCAAAGAATATAGTCCCTTTATTTGCATGACGTTTTAATGCTTCACCAATAAAGACTCCTGCCACACATGATGAAAATGATGATATTACAAAAAACGGTAATCCCATTAAAGCTATTACAACCATGGATGCAAAACAAACAATCATATTATCTTTTATACTATAAGTATATCCATACCATACAACTGGTACAACCATAACATAACAAATGAGTACATCAATAATACCACCCATATAAGTATTTAATAATGATAAAACACCAAATATAGATGCAATCATAGCTCCTTGTACTAATTTCTTTGTATTTGTCTGACCCATAAGATCACTCCTTAAAAATATTTCATATTATATCATATATCAGTGATTTAGAAAAATTTTTTAAAAAAATTTCGTTTAAAAAAAGAAATTCGCAAAATTTACGCGTATATAAATAATAGGAGGTTTTTTTATGGAACAAAATGAATTAGAAAAATTGATAGAGATTATGCAAAAAATGCAAGTACAACATTATTTGAAACAGGATGATCAAAATCCTCATCATTATAAGTATGATAAAAAGTATGTTGCTTCCAAAGACGAAGAACGTGGTATTCAAATGTGTTTATGGAAAGAAGCTCACATTTTATTTGTACTATTGTTAGAAAAATTTCATATTAATTTATATGATCATCTATGTAGCTGTGATGAAGAACAAATGGATCAAATATTTATGTTGTATCTTAAACATGGTACTTTAGATGAGTTTCTAAAGGTATTGAATCGTTATAATACTGGAGTGTATGAAGATGATGATGAAGAATGAAATTTAATTTTGTTTATAAAAATATATATGAAAATAATTGAGGCATTATAAAAGAGTGCAATAAGCACTCTTTTTACATACTTTGCTTTAATATTTCAACAATATCTTCATGAGTTAGGATTCTATAACCACCTTGATTGATAAATGAGCTATCAGCAATACCTTCTAACATATCTTCAGTTACACCTAAATCAGTAATATTCATTACAAGTCCTAACTCATTCATCCAATCTTCCATTTCTTTTAAACCTTCATCAGCAACTTCTTTGTCAGTTTTACCTTCAGGATTAACATTCCAAACATTAATTGCATATCTTTTAAATTTTGCTAAACCGTCATTTTCAATAAAACGATAATAAGGCATAGATACCGCAGATAAAGTCATTCCATGGGTTGCATCACTATAAGCTCCTATGGCTTGGCCAATCATATGGACTTCCCAATCTGTTGTTTTACCTTTTGCAATTAATGTATTCAATGCCCATGTGGCAATCCACATAATATTACTTCTGGCTTCATAGTTTGTTGGTTCATTAATTGCAACTCTACTGCTATTGATAAGTGATTTCATTAAACCTTCCGCAATATAGTCTGATGTGTTATCATCAGTTCCTGAAAAATATTGTCCTAAAATATGTGACATAATATCAAAGAATCCAGCTACCATTTGATATCTAGGAACACTATAAGTAAATATAGGATTCAAGATTGAGAACTTAGGGAAAACATTGTCACTAAAAACATGACCAATCTTTAATTTTTGTGCATGATTGGTAATAACAGCACCACCATTCATTTCTGAACCAGTACCAACCATTGTTAAAACACAACCCTCTGGTATAATCTTATTATCTACATCTTCCATTCTTAAATAATACTTATCCCATGGATCTTCTTCACAATAAGCTGAGACAGAAACAGCTTTAGAATAATCACATACAGATCCACCACCAACAGCCAAAATAAAATCAACATCATTCTCTTTTGCAACCTTAGCACCTTCATATAATTTTTCAACTGTTGGATTTGGCATAACACCAGATACTTCAAATACATTTTTATTTAAATCATTTAAAATCTTTATAATACTATCATAAATACCATTTTTCTTAATGGAACCTCCACCATATACTAATAAAATATTACGGCCATAATTCTTTAATTCATCATATAAAAAATTCAATGAATCTTCACCAAAATATAACTTTGTTGGATGTCAACTACTCCTCTGACTTGGGGAGGAGATTCCTGCTTTATTTTTAATTGAATGCAAAATCATGCTTTTAAAGCATAAAAAAGAACTGAATTTAATATCCAGTCCTGATGCGTAACACATAGTAAGCCCCTTGACACACAAGTACAGAAACAATTGATGCTACGATAGCTTCAATTATACCATTACTAGCAACTACCATTAATAATGTAGCTATCAATGTTTCATAGGCAATTCCTAAAACACTAGCATAAGCTTGTCCAAAGAAGATATAAATGCCAGATAATACCAGAATTGTATTAGTAAGTGTACCTGCTAAAGCAGAAATAGTAATGACTGTTTTATTGTTGAATCTATGAATCATTTTTTCATAAATCAAACCAGATACAAATCCTAATAATATTCTAGGAACAAAGGCAATGAGTAAGCTTGCATAATTACCACTGATTTCACCTATTGTGATAAAGGGTGAAAAGCAAAATGATGTGATGCTCGGTTCTAAGGTTGCACGAATCATACTAGTAAGACCAAAGACAAAGCCTAAGGCAGCGCCTTCTTTCTTGCCTAAAAGTATGCCTGCAATAATAACAGGAATGTGCATCGTGGTGATACTTAATACTCCTATAGGAAGATACCCTAAAGGAGTCATGACTAAAATGATTTCAATAGCTAAAAGCATCGCAAAAATAGTCATGTTTTTTGTTTTTGTTTTATTCATTTTTCCTCCTACTGTCGCTCATATAGATGCAACGTTTATATTGGCGTCAATGTTTTTGTAAATATTTCATAAAAGTCATAAAGATCTATTTGAAGTTACTAGACATCAACGTGTTCATTATAAGATATTATCAAAATATTACAAGAAAAAATAGCTACCTGAGTAGCTATTTATCAGCAAAGTAATTTTGATCAATAAGTGATATTTCCTTGTCACTAGATGGTTTATCCAAAACTAAAACAACATCAGCTTCTTCCTCAGTTTTTACCAATTCACAATGTTGAGCTTCAAGTAACATATCTAAATAAGTAGATATATTAAATCTTAGATTATCCATATATTCCTTTACTGTTTTAACATCATTTTCATAATATTCAGCTTCTTTGTTTTCATCAATAATATACAATAATCTATTTTGAACATCAATAAAACCATAATCAATACTAACACTATTATTAAATAAATAATGCGTAATAATACAATTCTTTGGATCATACAATGAAACATCAGAGTCTAAGTTATTAACAGCCATTAATCCTGTAAAGCATTCATCAATCGATCCAAATCCAAATGGAATTTCATTATTTTTATATTCATAGTATGTACAATAACCATAAGAATATAAATGAATACTAGCAACCACATAAGATAATTGAGTGTTATTCATGTTAATATCAATATACTCAGCCGCGTCACTATGAGTAATATCACCTGAAAAAACAACACCTTCATCTTTATAACTTGCATTCCATCTATAACTTGCATTCCATCCAACCTCATGTTTTTTCTCATCGTTTGTTATAAAATAAGCATGCAAATCAACTGATATGATTCTCTAAAGTGAACAAAATAAATAATTAAAAGTTCACTAAGGA
>JAJQEL010000004.1:0-21557 GCA_021201655.1 Erysipelotrichaceae bacterium
AGTACATACTATTGTTCATGTATTTCAATATTTACCTGTATCAGATAATCTCAAAAAAGAATTATATATGGAGGATGGAAACATTTATCATATCGAAAGAATTCGTGAAATAGATAATGAAAAAGTTATTTTGGATATTGATTATCTGAATGCTTCTGTTATTCCTGGTTTAACTGTTGAACATGCCCAAAATTCATTATATGAATATATTGAAAATGATTTAGGATTAAAAATAAGTTTTGCCAGAAAAGAAATAACAGTAATCAAAGCTACCAAAGAAGAAATGAAGATATTAGATATGAAAGATTATGATTTATTAGTATGTGTCAAATCGTATGCTTATCTAGAAGATGCAACTCTATTTCAATACAACTTGTCTAAACATCGACCAGATAAATTTAGATTTGTTGATTTTGCTAGAAGAACCGAATAGGTTCTTTTTTTATATTTTTTAAATTTAATGTTGACATGCATGTACGTACATGTTATGATTCTTTTGTCAAAGGTTGTACGTACATGTTTGAATAAGTGAGAAGGAGAAGTAAAAATGGAAATCAAAAAAGATGATGTTCTTGACATTATTGAAAATGTTGGGGGAAAACAAAATATTTCAATGTTAACACATTGTGTTACAAGATTACGTTTTGTTTTAAAAGATGAAAGTCTTGTCAATGAAGAAGCTTTAAAACAAAATGAATTGGTTCAGGGTTGTTTTAATACGAATGGTCAATTTCAAGTTATTATTGGTCCTGGTTTAGTCGATCGTGTTTATGATGAGTGTTTAAAATATACTGATGCCAAAGAAGCTAGTAAAGAAGAACTAAAAGAAGTTGAAGAAAAGAACATGAATCCACTTCAACGTGCCATTAAGATTTTTGCTGATGTATTCTATCCAATTTTACCTGCAATTGTGGGTGCTGGTTTATTGTTAGGAATTAGTAACGTCCTTTCAAATCCAGGTATTTTTGGTGAACTATCAGTTATTGAAATGTATCCTGCTATTGCTGGTTTAGCAGATATGATTGATATGATTGCCAATACATCATTTACATATATACCAGTTATGGTCGCATGGTTAGCAACCAAACGTTTTGGTGGAAGTCCGTTACTAGGTATTCTATTAGGACTTGTTCTTATTAATGCAGATCTTATTCCAGGATCTCAAATGTCTAGTGTTATTACTGGTGATGTTGATGCTCAATATTGGAATATATTGGGATTACAAATTTTAAAGATTGGATATCAAAATTCTGTATTACCTGCTCTTATTGCTTCATATCTTTTAGCCAAACTTGAAGGATGGCTACGAAAGGTTATTCCTGATTCTATGCAATTAATATTTGTTGCTCCAATTGCTATATTTGTAACAGCATTCTTTACTTTCTTATGTATTGGTCCTGCTGCTAATCAAATTGCTTCATGGATAACTGATGGTATTGTTTATCTATTTGATATTGCACCAATTTTGGCTGGATTTGTATTTGGCGCATTATATGCTCCTTTAGTTGTGACGGGTATGCACCATGCTATTATTGCTGTATGTATTCAGATAGTTGCCTCTACACAACAAAGTGGTATGGTTGCTATTATCACAATTGTATGTATTGCTGAAGCAGGTTCTGTATTAGCATTATCACGTTTTTTGAAAACAAAAAATGAAAGAAATATGGCTGTTTCAGCAGGTGTTACAGCAATCCTAGGTGTTACAGAACCATCAATGTTTGGTTTTACCATTCCTGCTAGATATCCATTTATTTGTACAATACTTAGTGCAGGTATTTCAGGAGCATTAATGATGGCTTTTGGGGTATATGCAGTATCACTTGGCCCTAGTGGACCTCTTGCATTTACAATTATCCCTGTCCAATATTGGGTCCCTTTGTATGCATGTATGATTTTAGCATTTGTTTTAGCTTTTGCTGGAACTTATATCATTGGTAAATCACAACAAAAAAAAGAATTACAAACTCAAGATATTGATGAAGAAGAAATTGAAACAATTAATGATGTTATTATAAAAAGTTCTGTTAAAGGTACAACTATTGCTTTAAAAAATACAAAAGATCAAACATTTGCAAGTGAATCATTAGGAAAAGGTATTGCTATTGATCCTACTGATTCAAAGATTGTTGCCCCATTCGATTGTGAAGTTATTATGTTATTTCCTACAAACCACGCCATCGGTCTTAGACATAAGTCAGGTTTAGAAATATTGATTCATATTGGTGTTGATACTGTGGAATTAAATGGAGAATGTTTTGAAAGTCTTGTTGAGAAAGGCAGTATTGTTAAAGAAGGAACTCCACTTATTAACTTTGATTTAAAATCATTGAAAGAAAAAGGTTATGATATGACAATTTTCATGGTTATTACTAATTCGCAAGTTTGTGGAACTATTGAATCAAATGATAATCAAAAAGTCAATGCATTAACACCAATTGTATCTATTAAATAGTGAGGTTACTATGGAACATATTTATATTTGTTTTCCGTATGGTAAATTTAAAGCTATCACCTTTAGTTATGACGATGGTAAAATAACAGACAGACGATTAGTAGAATTATTCAACAAATATCATTTAAAAGCTACCTTTCATTTAAATAGTGGACTTTTAGGGCAAAAAGAAGATCACACTTATTCCTATATCGAAAAAGATGAAGTAACCACTTTATACAAAAATCACGAAGTAGCATCACATTCATCCACCCATCCCACATTAACACGTATACCATATTCAATGGCAATAGAAAACATTCTAGAAGATCGAAAATCACTAGAAAAAATGACAAATACATTAGTTCAAGGTTTTTCGTATCCCAATGGTGTATATGATGAAACTATAAAATCCGTATTAAAAAGTATCGGCATAGTCTATGCAAGAACCACTAAATCAACTCACGGTTATGATTTACCAGATGATTATTTAGAATGGCATCCGACATGTCATCATAACGATGAAAAGCTAGAAGAATTGAGCAATTATTTTATTCGTACAAAATATGATCAAAGATTAAATCTTTTATATATTTGGGGACATAGCTATGAATTTGAAAGAGATCATTCATGGGATGGATTTGAAAAATTATTAGCAAGCATTTCAAATAAAGAAGAAATTTGGTATGCTACAAATATTGATATATATAAATATATGAATGCAGCAAAACAATTAATATTTTTCGCTAATCATTCAAAGGTTTATAACCCTACGCAAGAAAATATATGGTTATCTAACAACAATAAAATTATTCAAGTTAAAAAAGGAGAAACGCAATGTTTAATATAAAAGATTATCATAAAAATGCACTAAATCCTTATTTTGACGACAAGTTAATTAAATACCGTCAAAACAAAGCACCTAAAACAAGTGGAAACCCTTATTATGTATTTGGAGAACCTATTGGTGATTTACGAGACAATATGGGATGTGAAAATTTCGACTTATGTCCTGATATAGAAGTTCATGAAGATAATATAAAAGGCATTCACATAAGATGGTATCAAAGCCAAAATCAAATAAATTCTCCTTGCGTATTCTTTATTCATGGTGGATCATTTATTGGTGGAAGTTTAGATGTGGTAGAAAATCCATGCAAATATATAGCTAAACATGCTCAGGCCCTTGTTATAAATATCGATTATCGATTAGCACCCGAAACTGTATTTCCTAATAATGGAGAAGATTGTATAAAAGTTATTGAAGCGATCTTAAAAGATGAAAAATATATATTTTCTAGAGAAAAAGTTTATGTCGCTGGTGATAGTGCTGGTGCTAACCTTGCATTATATTGTGCTCAAAAGATGAAATATCATTTATCTGGTCTATTATTATATTATCCAGTTGTTGATTTGAGTCATTCAATGGAATATTGGCAATGGCATCCTGAAAAATACAGAGGTTATCCTAATGAATTAGTAAAACATTGTTCTTCAAGTTTAAAAGATAGTGAACTATTAATGCAAAAATTATATTTACAAAGCTATAATAATGCAAAAGATCCATTAGTATCTCCATTATATATAGATGATATGTCAATTTTACCTCCCATTTTAATAATTTTTGCAGAATATGATTATTTATATTTTCAAATTAAAGCATTTATTCATAAGCTAGAAAATCAAAATCATGCTGTAATAAGCTATTGCTTTGAAGGTGTTAATCATGCTTTTTTAGATTTATTAGGAATTGTAGATCAAGCAAAGAATAGTTTAGATATTTTGTGTAGTTATATTAAATAATATAGTTCAAAAGTACGTTAATAACGTACTTTTTCATTGACATGCTTGTACGTACATGATATGATGTACGTACAAGGTGGGATGATAAATGGGAAAATATCAAAATGAAGCAAGTATACTACTACACGCAATTGGTGGTAAAGATAATATTCAAAGTGTAATGCATTGTGTCACAAGAATGCGTTTTGTATTAATTGATGATAGTCTTGCTGATATAAAAGCTATCGAAGATATGTCAATAACTAAAGGTATCATGAATCAATCAGGTCAATTTCAAGTTATTATCGGAAATGATGTAACACAGTTTTATAATGATTTCATAGAAGTAAGTGGAATAAGTAAAACTAGTAACTCAAATACAACTTCTACGCAACAAACACCTATACAAAAATTTATGAGTACTATAGGAGAAATATTTGCTCCTCTTATTCCTGTGATTATATGTGGTGGTTTTATATTAGGAATAAAGAATTGTTTAGATACCATAACATTTTGTGGTTATACACTTATTGAAATATATCCATTTCTTGTTGGTATGGATACTTTATTAGAAATTATCTATCAAGCCATATTTCAATTGCTACCAATTGGTATTATATGGTCAGTGACAAAGAAAATGGGGACAAATCAAATTTTAGGAATTGTTTTAGGTATTATTCTGGTATATCCAGCGTTAAGTAATACTACAGATTTAAATTTTTATCCATACAATATGGAATTAATGAATTATCAATCACACATTATGCCTGCACTGCTTGCAGGATTCATGCTTGTTTATTTAGATAAGCTTTTTACAAAAATTACACCTAATGTTATCCAAATCATTATTGTCCCCCTCTTTTCTTTATTACTTTCAACGATATTAACTTACACCCTGCTCGGCCCTATAGGTATAACAATTGATAATGCCATATCTTCTATTATTTGGTATTGTTTAACTTGTCCTTTTAATTTTATCTTTGGATTACTATTTGGAGGTTTATATTTTTTAATTGTATTACGTGGATTCCATCATTTAACTTTAATCATTGACTTACAACTTATTACAGCTTATGATGGAACATTACTCTGGCCAATGATAGCTTTAGCCAATATAGCTCAGGGCTCTGCTACATTAGCTATAACATATCTACAAAGAAAAGATGAAAAATTAAGAAAAGAAAATATTGATGCTTGTATTTCCTGTTACTTAGGTGTTAGCGAACCAGCACTATTTGGTGTCAATTTAAAATATAAGTTTCCCTTTATATGTGGCATGATTGGTTCTGCAATCGCCAGTGTTATTTCTATTAAAACTGGAATAATTGCTGCGTCTATTGGTATCGGAGGTATTCCAGGTATTTTATCTATTCTACCGAAATATTTTGGGCATTTCTTTATTTCTATGATTGTCGCAATCATTGCACCATTTATATTAACTTACATATTAGGATATAAACAATTCCATGAATTATCGTTTGTTGCACCAATGAAAGGTAAAATGATACCTTTATCTGATGTTGATGATCAAGTATTTTCACAAAAACTTATGGGCGATGGTTTTGCGATAGAACTAGATGGTAATAAAGTTATTGCTCCTTTTGATGGTGAAGTGATTATGACGTTTCCCACAAAACATGCGTATGGTCTTAGAAGAAGTGATGGTTTAGAAGTATTGATTCATATTGGTATGGATACCGTTCAATTAAATGGTGAAGGTTTTAAGTGTTTGGTAAAAACTGGTGATTTAATCAAAAAGGGACAAGTGATATGCGAGATTGATAGTGATTATATAAAAAGAAAAGGAAAATCACTTGTTTCTCCTATTGTCATTACATCTAGGCATCAATTTAGACTATTAGAAGATAAAGAAAATATTTTGGAGGTTATATAATGAGTTTTAAAGATAAAGTTGTTTATGAAATATATCCAAAGTCATTTAAAGATTCGAATGGTGATGGTATAGGTGATTTAAAAGGGATTACTAGTAAACTTGATTATTTGAAATTATTAGGTATTGATTATATTTGGATGACACCCTTCTTTGTGTCACCACAAAATGATAATGGCTATGATGTAGCTGATTATTATCATATTGATCCTATCTATGGCACAATGGATGATTTGGACGAATTAATTAAAGAAGCTGATAATAGAAATATTGGTTTGATGTTTGATATGGTCTTTAATCATACATCAACAACGCATGAGTGGTTTCAAAAAGCCTTAAAAGGTGACCAAAAGTATAAGGATTATTATTTCTTTAGAAAAGAACCCACAAATTGGGAATCAAAATTTGGAGGATCAGCATGGGAATATGTTGAAAAGTTTGACGAATATTATTTACATCTATTTGATAAAACGCAAGCTGATCTTAATTGGGAAAATCCTGAAGTAAGGAAAGAGTTAATAAAGATATTGAACTTCTGGATTGATAAAGGTATTAAAGGATTTCGTTTTGATGTTATTAATTTAATAAGTAAAAATGAGTTTAAAGATGATGAAGAAGGTGTTGGTAAACGTTTCTATACTGATGGCAATAAAATGAATCAATATCTTAATGAACTTAATAGAGAATCTTTTGGTAAATATGATAATATTATTACTGTCGGTGAAATGTCAGCAACTACCATAGAAAATTGTAATACTTATACCAATCCTAATAACCATGAGTTAAATATGACATTTAACTTTCATCATTTAAAAGTTGATTATAAAGATAAAGAAAAATGGACTACAATGCCTTTTGATTTTCAGGAACTCAAAGATTTATTCAATCAATGGCAATTAGGTATGAATGATGGCTGGAATGCTTTATTTTGGAATTGTCATGATCAACCTCGAAGTATCTCACGTTTTGGTAATGATACAAAATATCATGATGAATCAGCTAAAATGTTAGCGACTGCTATACATATGCAAAGAGGTACACCTTATATATATCAAGGTGAAGAAATTGGTATGACTAATAATTATTTTACTGATATCAATCAATATCGAGATGTAGAAAGTATTAATTATTATCATATATTAAAAGACCAAGGTATAAGTGAAGATAAAATCCATGAAATACTCCAAGCCAAATCTAGAGATAATGCCAGAAGTCCAATGCAATGGAATAAAAATGGTGGATTTAGTGATAATACACCTTGGATGGAAATGAATCCTAATCATACAACAATCAATATAGAAGATAATCTTAACAATCCGAACTCTATTTTCTATTATTATCAAAAACTTATAAAACTTAGAAAGCAATACAAAGTGATTAGTGAAGGTAGTTATATACCATTAGAAAAAGATCATCCTTATATTTATGCCTATAAAAGACAATATAAAGATGAAGAATTAATTGTTATCAATAATTTTTATGATATTCATACATCTATGCAAATAGATCAAATCAATGATTATAAAATACTTATATCCAATTACGAACATCATCAATTAAACAAACATCTACAAATAAGACCATATGAAACTATCGTATTATATAAAGGATTAAAAATTTCAAAAATTCAAGACTAATTTCTTGAAATAGTACAAACCTGATGTTATAATTCATTTGAAGATTAAGAAGACAATATTGTCACAAACAGAAAAGGTATGAAATAGCGATTCATACCTTTTCCTAATTTTTATAGTGATTTATCACTTTTTCGGTTGATCATTGTCAAAAAATTGTCTATCCAACCATTTACAAATGTAATAAGCTACTACACCTGCTGCGACAGACAATAAAAGATTAAGAAACAACATCATCACTCCCTTCAAGAAGGATATCAACAATGACAGATGTATTATAACATTCATCTACAAATAAGACCATATGAATCTATTGTATTATATAAACATTCCTAATAGGAATGTTTTGTTTTTTATATCAAAACATGTTAAAATTTTACTACAGAAAGGAAATGACTTATGAGTTATATTACAACATTTACAGGAAAACATTTTGATCCTATGAATCCCATTGATGAAAAGATAGATATTATTGATATCGCTCATGCTTTATCTATGATTTGTCGCGGTAATGGACATTTAATCTATTTTTATTCTGTAGGTCAACATTCTATTAATTGTGCTAAAGAAGCGATTGCTTTAGATTATGGTGATCGTATTGCATTGGGATGTTTATTACATGATGCAAGTGAAGCTTATCTATCAGATGTCACAACACCTGTTAAAGAGAAATTAGATTATTACTTAGAAGTAGAAGATCAATTACAAAATATGATTTGGAATCATTTTATTCCTGGAAATCCTTTAACCGAAGAAGAAAAAGAAAAGATATTTGAAATTGATCATAAGATGTTATTATTTGAATTTCATGAATTGATGTGTGAAGATTTAAGTGAAGAAATGCCACTTATGTATGCAAAGATTGATTGTAGCTATGGTGATATGTATACCATTGAAAAAGAAATGATTACATTAGTGAACTTATTACAAGAAGGCATTAAAGAAGAAGTTTGGTAGGAGGTAGACTATGATAGAAATTCATCAATTAGAACAATTAGTATGTATTGCAGATAGCGGAACGATATCTAAGGCTGCATCAAAATTACATATTTCTCAACCAGCTTTGTCTCGTTCCATGCAACGTTTAGAAGATGATTTAGAAGTTCAAATATTTGATCATTATGTCAATAAAGTGGTATTAAATGAAAACGGTGAATTAGTTGTCAAACGTGCTAAAGAAATACTGTCATCAGTTGATTCTATGGTTAGTGAGGTTCAGGATTTCAACAAACGTCATCAAATAATATCTGTTGCTTCGTGTACTCCAGCACCTATTTGGGACTTGGATCCCCTTATTAAAGAAATCTATCCAAACATTAATATTACATCTAAAATACTTGATAAAGATGAATTGATTAATGCTCTTAAAAGCAAGGACTACAATATGATTATTACCCCTTTTGAAATCAACGATAAAGATATTATTTGTATCCCTTATATTGAAGAAGATCTTTGTTTATCATTACCACCTAGCCATTATTTAGCCAATAAAGAAGAAGTATCATTTCAAGATATGGATGGAGAAACGATGCTTCTTTATAGCCATATAGGATTTTGGTATGATATGCATATCAAAGATATGCCCCATACAAAATTCTTATTTCAGGATGATCGTAACACCTTTGTAGAAGTAGTTAAAGCATCCTCTTTACCATCATTTACGTCTAATCTATCAATTAAACGTGAAGGTACAATGAATAATAGAGTCATCATACCTTTTAGTGATGATAATGCGCATGTAACATTCTTTGTCAACATCTTAAAAGAAGATAAATCACGTTATCAAGATTTGATCAATAAAATAGAAAATTATTATGATTATTAAAAGTCCACAATTTGTTAATACTGATATGTTATGATACTTTTAAGGAGATGTGAAAACATGTTTGAATTAACGATAGAATTATCACAACTTGAAACAATTTCTTCACAAGCAAAAGAATTTGAACAGTTGATATTTTTCTATGAAGCAGGTCTAGAGCAATTAGAAACAAAGATGAATATATTAAAAAAAGGATATCAATATGATAATATGCGTTGTCCTATTAATCGTATTCAAACACGAGTTAAATCTATTGACTCTATTATTGATAAAATGAAAAGAAGAGGATTAGATTTAACTTATAGTAGTTTGATTAATAATATTTATGATATAGCTGTGATGCGTGTTATATGTCCTTTTTTGAATGATATTTACACGGTACAAACATATTTATTAAATCAAAGTGATATTGTTGTTATGGAAACAAAAGATTATGTCAATAATCCTAAACCTAATGGATATCGAAGTTTACATATGATTATTTTAGTGGATGTTTCTTTCTCTGATACACACCGTAAAATTCCTGTCGAAGTGCAAATCAGAACGATTGCTATGGACTCATGGGCTTCATTAGAGCATCAAATCAACTATAAAAAAGAAAATCATCATGTCACTGATGATATGAAAGCTCAATTAAAACAATGTGCTGATATTTCATGGAAAAATGATTTAGTAATGCAAAACTTGTTAGATCAAGTAGAATAAAAGCTGGTATTATTTACCAGCTTTTCTTTTGGCAATGATATCACTAATATCAAATGGGACTTCATCAATGTCTCTTTCATAAACATTGATAAATGGGACATCTTCAACAGTTCTTAATGGGAACTCTGATTTTGCAGTAACATCTTTTAAATCACAAGTAATGACACCTATATACATTACAGGTACTGTTTTTCTATCACTTAATGGTTTAATCTCTCTATTATTACAAGTATAAAGTAAGTTATATCCTCTTTCCCATAATTCAGGATTATCCTTATAATCTACCATTTCCATCGTTCCTTTGGCCATTACACTACGATAGTCATGATAATGACCTTTATATTTACGATCAGGAAAATCATTAAACATGCTAAATGATAAACCAACATGTGAATCTTTCTTTAATAAATCCACTTTCTTACCTCGTTTCATAAAATGTGTATATACCAATAATTTGTCATCTTTCACTTCATAGCCAAAACTTATTGGTAATACATAAGGTATACCATCTTCATCATTCATAGCTAAAGTAAGTATCTGCATCTCATCTAGCATTGCACATATTAATTCTAATTCTGTAACTTCTCTTTCAAAATGGATCATATTAACTCCTCCTCATTAAGGATATTATATTCGATTTTTCTAATAATATAAAGTCTATTTTTATGATAAAATAATAAAGAGGAATAAAATATGAATAATATAAAAATAAGAATATCGAATCAAGAAATAATAAGTGAATATAAAAATATAACAGATGAAGAATTATTGGATATGATGCAATAAATGATCATACAATATCCTGATAGTTACATTATGATGCAATTAGAACATGAAATGTATACATATGGATTATTATATTATTATAAATTATATCAATCATGCTTTTATAATGATTTTGATGATTATGAAGATGGAATTGAGTTTGGCAGTGAAACTTGGCTTAAAACTGTTTCACATAATGAATTAGATGAAAAAGCTTATCTACAACTAACGTAGATAAGCTTTTAATCCGTTCATTTTTTAATAAGAATTATATTTAAGACAACTGAAATAACAATAAACAAACCCCCAATGATCCAATAGTACCAATCGTATAAACTACTTCTACCTGAAATTGTTATAATACCTCTTACTAAACATCCTGATACTAATATAGCTATACCGCTATTATAAAGATTAAAACTAATTCTGGTTATTTTTATATGAAATATATATATCATATAATAAAAGAGGCATCCACCTATTAAAGGCAAAAGAAACATAAAACGCATATACAGTCAACTACTCCTGACTGAAGTCAGGAGCTTGCAATGGGGCTAGCCCCAGTTACAAACTTATCAGAGTACAGCCAGACTTGCCAGTATCCCCGCAGGAATAAAGGTATAGAGGTCGGCCAATTGTTCTGACGGTTACCTAGCGAGTTGCCATGCTAGGTTTCTTTTATTGTTTTCCTTTAAGCTGTTACTTCAATCATTTCAAGTCCTCGCTTAAGGATGTTTTTTGCTGCGTTGGTGTCTCTCTTGTGATACATTCCACAATGAGGACACGTCCATTCTCGATCGGCTAATGTTAATTTCTCTTCGCCTTTCATTTTGTATCCGCACTCGCTGCATGTCTGCGTCGTATACTGTGGTGGTACCAGCACAACTGTTTTTCCATACAGTTTGCCTTTGTACTGAAGCATTGTCAGCAGCTTGCGCCATCCTGCATCCGCTATTGCCTTTGCAAGTTTATGGTTTTTTATGAGATTGCTTACCTTCAGATCTTCCGCTGCTATGAAATCTTGGTTCTCAATTTCTGCCTTCGAAATTCTATGAAGATAATCCTCTCTTTGTCTTGCCGTTTTGCGATTTAGATATGCAACTTTTTTACGCTGTCTCTGGTATCCCTTTGACTCGTAAAACTTTCTTTCTTCCTTTTTGGCACATTCAAGTCGTCTGTTCAGCTTGTGCTGTGCCTTTTCTCGTTTCTTCATTGACTTTGAGTAGTAACGCATGTTTTCACTTGCTTCGCCATCTGATCCATTGACCAGTTCTGTTAGATTCAGATCTATCCCGTGCATCTTTCCAGTTTTTGGCAATGGTAAACGAAATGGTTTCTCTGACCCAAGTGAAAAGGATGCCCAGTATTCACCAACTGAATCACGAGATAGTGCTATAGCACCTATTCTAATATCAAGTCCTGCCTGTATAACTGACTCAACAAACTTTGGTGACCCGTCAAATCTTATTTGTCCCAGCTTTGGCAGTTTCACATAATGCTTTCCTAAAAACCTTACATTGCTTGTTATATTGCCTTTTTTATCCTTATAGTAATGAGCATTGGTCTGATATGACTGTGTATAATCCTTATGCTTAAAGGTTGGAACACCACGATGCTGTTCTTTCATATTCTTCCATGCCATATGATAGTTTCTGATAGCATTGGCAATTGCCTGTGCATCAACATCATTGTCATAAAGATAAGGAAGAGCATTCTTTATGTCACTGGTTGTCTTAGTGACAGAGTCAAGATATGCAATGCGTTCACGATCGACAGCTACATATGCAGATGTCTTCTTTAGCTGATATTTCTCATTGGAGCATGCTACAAGATGATTATAGACTGCACGCTTTGCTCCGTCATTGACTGCTATTATTCTTTTTTGTGCATTTGATGGATATATTTTTACTTTCATTCCCATATGATATGGCATATCTTTCATGGTCAGCATTGCTTTATCCTCCTAACTTCTGTGAAACTATTGTATCATAAAATTATATAAATGTACATATAGATTTGGGAATTTATTATAAAAATATGAAAATATTTTATGCAAATAACATAAATATTAATAAAATGTATTATTTGTATACATTTCATTTACATTATGCATCAATCACAAAAATTCTACTGGAATTATCTAAAGCAAAAGAAATAAGCATTGAGGGAATGGAGGTTATAAGTGACCTCATATGCTGATAAGCTTCAAGCCAAAATATGCACTATCTGATATTGTCAGATATCTTAAGGAATCTAGTGCCAAAAAATTTCTGGAAAGGCATCCAGAAATCAGAAACAGCAGTTTTTGGGGTGGGCATTTATGGAGTCACAGTTATCATATGAGTTCACTTGATAATATGAGCAGGGATGTTGTAGAAAATTATATTCGTAACCAGTATTCAAAGTAGTACGCATTCCTCTTCTGGTTAAAACCAGGAGAATCCTGCTTTATTTTTAATTGAATAGCTTTGGTATAATCTGTATTTTTAAATGTTCCATAATGATAACAAGTACCAATCATAAATAATGCTTTACTATTTTTTAAAGATGCCGCTTTTTCAAAGTACTGTAAAGCCTTTTCTTGATTTTTCTCGATACCAGTACCATGCCAATACATTTGTCCTAATACATTAGTACTATCAGCCACGATATGACTATTATCTTCACTATCATCATTTAAGGAAGCCGCAAAATATTGAATAGCCTTAACATAATCATGACTATCACCATTAAAATTAGCTACGATATAACCCATTCTATTAAGACAATAGGTATCATTATTACTAGCACCCATTTGATAATAATAGAGTGCTTTTTGATAATCTTTATTAAAATACAAATTACCTGCTTTACTCATAGCTAATACATAACCTAAATCAGCTGCTTTTTCAAAATATAATAAAGCTTGAGCTACATCATAATAACGATAATCTTTACTTATATATATTTCCCCTAGCCAATATAATGCCTGAGCATTATTCTTTCTAGCTAATTTTTTAAATCTCTTTTCCGCTTTATCATAGTTTCTTTCAAGCATATCATTTAATGCTTTAATCATTAAAGTATTATCATTTTCAAACATCATATCTCTCCCCTTTTGGCCATTATATCATAATTATAATGAACGAAAAAGCAAGGATTCATCCTTGCTATAAAAAGAGACTAATTAAATTAGAAAATAATTCCCCAATAAATTCTATCATATAAACACAATATTGACTTACAATACCTACAAGAGATGATACATTGTTATCGGTTGTATCAGCAATAGTGATATAAGAAGATGAAATGGTCGTGCTTTCTTCAAAAGCATCGATTTTTCTTTGGAACATGGTTTGCGATACTTGATGATCACCAAAGAAGATGGTTAATAAACACATAAGAAATAAAACTAAAACCAAATTAATCAAAAATTGTTTCATGAATTGAGATACTCATCTATCACTACAGCAAAAACCTGCAAAGAATTTTGTACTTCTTCATATGTGTTTTCATTAGCACCTACTTCAATTAATAACATATTATCAGTTACACCTTGATTATAATCATTCTTTTTAAGATAAACACCACGACATATTCCTTCAACTTTATTATTAAGCATATCTGATAATGTTTCACATCTACTATTAACTGCTTCATAATTATCACTACCTTTTCCAACTACAAACATCAATTTCGCATAGCTTTTATCATTTGTTGTTAAAGTTGATAATGATTTATCGATAGAATCACGATGGAAATCAATCACTAGATCATAACTACCATGATTAGATAAAGCAATGCTTAAATACTTTTTAGAGACTGTATAGGAATAGGAATAATCAATATTATTATTGGTTTTATAGAGTTCAAAGTCTGTGGTTTCATAGTCTACACTGTAACCTTTTTGTTGTAATAGTTGCATAAGATATTGGCTCCCTTCTTTAACGGAATTTGTAGCGTATTTTTCTGCTTGATGGGTGTTATAGATATAGATAGATTTATTTTTGCTTTGATTTGATACTTCTTCACTTTCAGTAGCTGTTGTTTCAGTTATCACTTTTTGCATGGGAAGATTGAATATGATCATTGTGATAAGAATGATTTTAAAAATAATTTTAAGATTACTTTTCATTGTTCTCTTCCTTTCTATCATACACCTTATCTTATGCAAAATGAGTAGAAATTATGAAAGGATGTTCAAAGAACATCCTGTAATACATTATTCACTGTTTCATGAAAATTGTTAAGATTAACTTCATACCAATGGACATCAAATTGGTTTTTAAACCAGGTATATTGTCTTTTGGCATATTGACGAGAGTGCTGTTTGATGAGTTCAATGACTTCATCTTTTGATTTATTGCCTTCAAAATAATCAAACCATTCTTTATAACCAATGGCTTTCATGCTTTGATGATTTTTAGTAAGTCCTTGTTGATACAAAGAAGTTACTTCCGCTTCTAAGCCATTTTCTATCATAATATCTACACGTTTATTAATACGTTGATAGAGTATATCACGATCAAGTGTTAAGCCAATAAAATAGGCATCATATAAGCATATATGTTGTTGAGTAGCATGAATAGAACTTTTGGTTGTTCCCGTTGTTTCATAGATTTCAATCGCACGTAAGATACGTTGACGATTATTAGGATGGAGTTCTAAAGCTGATTTTTCATCAAATGATTTTAAATAGTCATGCAGTTGTTCATTGGTGTAATCTTTGAATTTTTCTTTATATTCTTCATGTTTTGTTTGGGTTTCACTAAATGTATAGTCATACAATGCTCCTTTGATATATAGACCAGTCCCGCCAACAATAATAGGCAGTTTACCTCTTGTTGTTATATCATCAATCTTTGAACGCACTTGATCTTGGAAATCTTTGACACTAAAAGAATCTGTTGGTTCTATAATATCAATCAAATGATGCTTAATACCTGCCATTTCATCAACTGTTACTTTCGCTGTGCCAATATCCATATGCTTATATATTTGCATAGAATCACCACTGATAACTTCCCCATTAAGGGCTTTAGATAGTTCCACACCCATTTTTGTTTTACCAACACTTGTTGGTCCAATGACTACCAATACCTTATTCATTGAGATTTCCTATACCTAAAATACTATATAATAATGAAATAACTAAGGAAATAATAATCGTTAAGCCAAATGAAGAAATATAGAAATCAGGTGCTAAAATCACTTCAGCTATCGATAAAACAAAACCATTGATAATAAGCTGAAATAACCCTAAAGTTAAAATCGTAAAAGGTAGAGCAATAATGGTTAGTATCGGTTTAACAAATGTATTTAATACTGCAAGAATAACGGCAATCAAAAAAGCTACCATAAAATTTTTAACATAAACACCTGGAAACATATAAGATACAATCAGTATCACTGCTGCCCCTAATACAAATTCAATCAATAAATCACCAAAACTTTTTCTCATTTAAATCACCCTCTTAAATAATTTTTCCAATTCATAATCACTATAAAATATCAGTGTTGGCCTGCCATGAGGACAAACATAAGGATTTTCACAACGCATGAGATTATCAAATATCGTTTGCATATCATTCATAGTCAAATAAGTATTACCTTTTACTGATGCCTTGCAGCTTAAAGTTGCTATCGCATATTCCTGCATGGCCACAACATCTAAACTATTTTTATGAAGCACTTCCTGAATCATTTCATCCACAAAAATATTTTCATCAATATTTTTCATCCATAAAGGTAAACTTCTAACGATATAACCATGTTCACCAAAAACTTCTAAATGAATACCAACTTGTTCTAATAAATCTTTTCTTTCTTCAACAAGCATAAAATCACTCAATGGATATTCTAATTGTAATGGTACAATAAGTGGTTGCATAGTCAAATCAAGATGAGTATATTTTTCTCTATAGTATTCATAATTGATTCTTTCCTGGGCAGCATGTTGATCACATAGATACATGCCTTTTTCATTTTCACCAATCATATATGTACCATGGATTTGCGCCTTGGCAAAGATTTTTTCTTTGATTGGTTTAAGGGTTTCTGATTTTTGATAAGTATCTATTTTTTCAACAGATATGGTTTCACTATAAGGTTTTGTTTCTTCTTTAATGATATGTTGAGTAGGTTGTGGTTGAATGATTTCTACAGGTTGTGTTTCTTCTAATACAAATGATAATTGTTCAGATTTAGGTTTTTCTTTT
The DNA here is from genome assembly GCA_021201655.1 of Erysipelotrichaceae bacterium. Classification (GTDB taxonomy): domain Bacteria; phylum Bacillota_I; class Bacilli_A; order Erysipelotrichales; family Coprobacillaceae; genus JAJQDJ01. The sequence continues at coordinate 17,231 of JAJQEL010000004.1, forward strand.
TCGGTTTCTTTATTTTTTTGTTGATATGTTAGATCAACCTGTTTTAAAGTATCGGATACTGCTTGTTCAATAAGGGTTTTAAGTTCATATTCTTTAGAAAATCTAACTTCTAATTTAGATGGATGGACATTGACATCAACTAAATAAGGATCAACTTGAATATTGACTACAGCAATAGGATAACGATTATCAGCCAAATATGCACGATAAGCACTATTAATGGCATCGATGCTCATATAGTTTTTGACATAACGATGATTAACAAGGGTTATAATATTGGCTTTTGTGGCACGATTGGTGTCAATTTTAGAAATATAACCATCAATGATAAATTCATCATTTTCTTTGTGTAGTGCAATCATATTTTTAGCTGTGGTAAGTCCATACATGCTGGCAATGACTTCTAAAAGATTGCCTTGCCCATTTGTTTGAAAGATGAGTCTTTCATTATGATAAAGATGAAAAGCAATGTTTGGATATGCTAAAGCTGTATGTTCTATAACTCTTTGAATTTGTGAAAATTCACTATTGACTGATTTGAGATATTTAAGTCTTGCGGGTACATTTTGAAAGAGTTTGGTCACGGTAATAGTTGTTCCTTTAGGATAATCATTTATTTTTTCATCGATAAATTTACCGAATTCATAATCTATTTGAATACCTTTGTTGCCTGAAGAAGTTTGTAAATTGAAATGACTGATGGAGGCAATAGAAGGAATAGCTTCACCGCGAAAACCAAGCGTCATAATATTAAATAAATCATTATCATCTTTAATCTTGCTGGTGGCATGACGCATAAAACATAACCTTGCATCAACACTTTCCATACCATCACCATTATCCACAACTTTCATGCTTTGAAAGCCACCTTCAATAACTTCTATTTCAATTCTAGAAGCATGGGCATCAATCGCATTTTCCACCAATTCTTTAATAACATTAGCTGGCCTTTCGACAACTTCTCCAGCTGCTATTTGATTAATAAGATGATCATCTAATTGTCTAATTTTAGCCATTGAATCCTCCTCACAATAATTTTTTAAGTTCTATAAGTGTACTGAGTGCATCTAAAGGTGATAAAGTCATTGGATCAATATGTGCCAAAGCTTTCTCTACTGCACTTTCTTTTTCTATATATTCAACTTCTTTTGTTTCACTAATTGTCTTTTCTATTGTATTGTTTTCTAAATCATTGAGTATAATTTGTGAACGATCAATAACTTCCTGTGGCAATTTTGCCAGTTTAGCAACATTAATACCATAGGAGCGTTGACTACGACCTGGTTTGATTTTATATAGGAAAACAATTTGTTCATTTTCAATATCCGCACTAGCATGAACATTTTGAATATGAAAAGTTGGATCCATCATGGTGAGTTCATGATAATGGGTTGAAAATAAAGTAATACATTGAATCTTAGTAGCAATATATTCAATCATGGATTGAGCGATAGCCATACCATCAAATGTTGCTGTTCCACGGCCTATTTCATCAAAGATAATGAGTGAATCCTGAGTAGCATATCTTAAAGCATTATTGGCTTCAATCATTTCTACCATAAAAGTCGATTGTCCACTAATCAAATCATCACTGGCACCAATACGCGTAAAGATTTGATCAAAGATAGGCAAATCAGCTTTGTCACAAGGCACAAACGAACCTATTTGTGCCATAATAACTATTAAAGCAATTTGACGCATATAAGTTGATTTACCGCCCATATTAGGACCAGTAATCATTAATATAGATTGATCTTCCATATGTAAGTCATTAGGCACATATTTTTGTCTAGAAATGGCTTGTTCAATAACACCATGACGACCATTAACAATGTCTACCTTATGTTCATAGTTAAATGTTGGTCTAACATAACCATTAAGACTGGCTTTGGAAGCTAAAGCTCTATAAACATCAATTTGGGCTACAATAGAAGCGACATCTTGAATAAGATGAACATCCTTTTTAATTGTTTCTCTGATATCTACAAATAATTCATATTCTAAAGCCTGACCACGATCATTCGCACTTAATATCTTGGATTCCATATCTTTAAGTTCTGGTGTAATAAATCTTTCTGCATTGGAAATACTTTGTTTTCTTGTATATTGAAATTCATCTTTCACCAATGGTAAATAGCTCTTTGTAACTTCAATATAATAACCAAATACACGATTATAGCCAATTTTTAAACCTTTAATGCCAGTTCTTTCTCTTTCTTTAACTTCAAAGTCACTTAACCATTGCTTGCCATTTTCTTTAATATAACGAAGTTCATCTAATTCTTCATTATAGCCATCCTTAATAATGTCACCTTCTTTAATCGTTAGTGGTGGATTATCAACAATAGCCTTATCAATAAGTGAGGTAATATGGGATAAGTCTACCAATTGCTCAGCTAATTCATTCGTATAAGCCTGATTTAAAGCTAATAATTGATGTTTGAGTTCAGGGATGACTTTTAAAGAAGCCCCTATCCATTTGAGATCTCTCGCATTCACATTACCAAAGGCAATACGAGCTGCTAATTTTTCTAAATCATAGATATCATTAATCATATCCTTAATCGTTTCTCTAACAATAAAATTATCTAAGAATATTTGTATAATATCCATTCTTTTCTCTATTTTCTCTACATTAACAAGTGGTCTTTCAATCCATTGTCTTAGCAGTCTTCCACCCATTGCTGATTTCGTATCATCTAATAGCCATTGTAATGTTCCATAATATTCATGATCATTACTTTTCACTAATTCTAAGGATTTCTTAGTATAGGAATCCATATAAATATAATCTTCCGTATTAACTTCTATAATAGTTTGAATATGTCCTAATTCTCTTTTTTGTGTTTCCAACATATAATTTAATAGTAAGGAACATATTTTGATTTGTTTTAGATCAGTGATATTTTCAAATAGCTTTTTATAAGCGTTATTAAATTTATCATTTTGATAATAAGATACAAAAATATGATCAAAGGTGATACTTTCATCTATTACAACAATTTCTTTAAGACCTAATGATTCTATTTGATTCCTTAATAAATGTTCTTTCTTATCAATATTAATAACATAAAATTCACCTGTCGAAATATCACAATAAGAAAGTGTATAATTAAAATCAAAAACACCTAAAGCACCAATATAATTATTCCTTTTCTCATTCAATGAATCATCCATAATTGTTCCTGGAGTAATAATTTGGACAACCCCTCTTTCAACAATGCCTTTTTTCCTGGTTCGCTTAATTGCTCAACAATCGCTACTTTATGTCCTAAATCAATCAATCTTTGAATATAACCACTCACTGAATGATAAGGAACACCACACATAGGAACACGTTCCTTAGCCCCTGCATTTTTTCCTGTTAAAGCTAGATCTAAAGCTTTCGATACAAGAATGGCATCATCAAAAAACATTTCATAAAAATCTCCTAAGCGAAACATCACTATAGAATCTTTATTTTCTTCTTTTATTTTCAAATATTGCATCATCATTGGCGAATATTTTTCTTTCATCTTCTCACCTCATCATACGTTCACTATTATAACATAAAATTATCGTATTTAAAAAGCAAATGAATCATATGCAAGTGATAACTATTCTAAAAGCTAGAAAAGGTAAGGACTAGCCATCCTTACCTTTTCGTTTTTGTGATTTCATGATAATTAGCTTTGCAAATGGATGATAACATTGCATTTTTTATAATTCAAGTATTATTTTTAATGCCTCATAAATACCATCATGATCATTATCTAAAGTAATATCATTAAACTCTTTCTTTAAATCATCTGGAGCATTACCCATCAATATACCTTTACCACAAGCTTATAATATCCATAAAGCAAAATAAATATTTGCTTTGATGCTAATTTTGAGACAAATTTGAGACAAACTTGGGATTTTTATCGATAATAATATGTTATAATATATATGTCATTTTTTCCTCCCAGCTGTGGAGGAGGTGATTAACATGGTAATCAGCTTTTTACTATCTGTTATGGCAGGTGTAGTTGCGTACTACATTTGTAAGTGGTTAGACAGATATGTTCTAAAAATGACTGACCCAAGTGATAAGCCACTCTAAAAGCTAGAAAAGGTAAGGACTAGCCCTCCTTACCTTTTCGTTTTGTGATTTCATGATAATCAGCTTTACAAGTGAGATTATAACATTCTATTTTTTATAATTCAAGTATTAGTTTTAATGCCTCATAAATACCATCATGATTATTATCTAAAGTGATATCGTTAAACTCTTTCTTTAAATCATCAGGTGCATTACCCATCAATATACCTTTACCACAAGCTTTTAACATTTCATAATCGTTGT
>JAJQEL010000004.1:21657-54394 GCA_021201655.1 Erysipelotrichaceae bacterium
GCATTACCCATCAATATACCTTTACCACAAGCTTTTAACATTTCATAATCGTTGTAATTATCACCAAAAGCTAAAGTATTCTTAATATCAACAGACCATATATCACATAATCTTTCAATAGCTGTTGCTTTATTGATACCTTGTTGCATAATTTCTATTAAAATATCAGATGATTGAACAATCGAATATTGAGGAAATCTTTCTTTTAGATTTTTTTTCAATAGCATTAGTTTGAGTCTTATTACATATACATAATATCTTATTCACTTGATCGTCTTTAAAATCATCAATACAACCTTGTTTTGCTAGAGCTTTTACTATGTTCTCTTCATTGATAATACGTGGATCATTTTTATCTTTAACCATCCATTCGTCAATGGAATAAGCACACCATGATAAATCAAATGGTTCAATAAATTTAATAATTTCGTTAGCTTCTTTTTTAGATATACCTTGATGAAATAAAATGTTTCTATTTTTATCCATAATAAGACCACCACTATAGGCAATGATCGCACAGTGAAGATTATTGTCTTTTAAGATAGAATAAATACCAGAAGGACTTCTCGCTGATACAATAACAAAAGGTATATTTAAATTTTGGATAGCCTCTCTTGTTTTTGGTGTTATAACATGGGATGAATTAAGTAATGTTCCATCGACATCACTAAAGATAATGTTATACATAAGACCTCCTATTTGATGAAGTTGGGATTGATTTCATTATCCAGGAAATCATCCCAAACTTCGTCTTCATTTTTGACTTCGACTTTAATACATGTTTCACCACTAATTTCTAGTAGCATTTCTTTTTCAATTTCAATATTAATCACTTGTTGATCAAAGGTTGATGATAAGCATTTAGGCTTTTGGATACATCTGGCTTTTAATGTATCATCTTCTTCAAAATCACGATTATCTTTTTTAGAAACCTGCATATCATCATTATAAGATATTTGATACTTATCAACAATCGTATCTCTTTCATCATGATAGCTATACCAAACATGAATATCAAATGTTCCTTTTATCTTTGGGTTACGATTTTTAATCAATGGTTCATAGTGATGATTGGTCACATAGCATCCTAAGATTTCATCAGGTAATTGAGTTAAAGTAAAATTATACGTATTACGTGATAACTTTTTACCTTTCACTACAATCGCCTTTGTATATATTTCACGTATGTTATTCATTATTCCACCTCGATATACTATATGACAAATTTCTTCAATTATTACTCGCAATCCTCAAATTGTGCATTGTAAAGTTGTGCGTAGAATCCATTTTTGTTCATGAGTTCCTTGTTCAATAAGTTGTCCATTATGAATCACAGCAATCAAATCAGCGTTTTTAATGGTTGATAAACGATGCGCTATCACAAAGCTGGTACGATTTCTTAGTACATTGTTCATTGCCTTTTGTAGCATTTGTTCCAACCTTGTATCAACTGATGAGGTGGCTTCATCTAATATCAAGATCTGGGGATCTTTTAAGATAGCTCTGGCAATGGTTAGTAACTGTTTTTCGCCTTGGGAGATGTTGTTGGCATCTTCATTAATAATCGTATCATAACCTTGAGGCAAGGTATGGATAAAGGCATCAACATAAGCTTCTTTTGCTGCTTTATGAACTTCTTCATAGGGTGCATCTAAACGACCATAATGAATATTATCATAAATACTACCATGAAATAACCAGGTTTCCTGTAACACCAAACCAAACATCTTTCTTAGATCATCTCTAGGTATATCTTTAATATCTTTACCATCAATAGTAATGGCCCCACTATCAGAATCATAAAAACGCAATAATAAGCTTATAAGCGTGGTTTTACCACTACCAGTTGGTCCTACTATAGCAACTGTTTGACCACTTTTAACATGCAAATCTAAATGATGAATAACTTCTGTTTGTTCATAACTAAAACTTAAATCATGAAAATCAATACTTTGATTGATAGATACATTATAAGATTCATGATTATCACATTCTTCCTCTTCATTGAGTAATGTCACAATTCTATGCATAGCCGCAAAAGCTGATTGAATTTGTGATGATAATTGACTCACCTGTGAAATGGGATCATTGACATTCCAGATATAACGGACAAAAGCCTGTAACTCCCCTACAAGCATAGTTCCATTCATAACATTCATACATCCCATAAAACCAATACTACCAATAATAATATAAGTAACTAAAGAAATACATGGAGAAATAATGGATGAAAGAAATTGAGCCATAAAGGCATTATCTTTTAATTCTTTATTGATAGATTCAAATTGAGCAATGGCACTTTCCTGTTTGTTAAACAACATAATCTCTTTATAACCTGTATATATTTCGGTAATGGTACCGTTGAGCTCAGCTAGTTTTTCTTGTTGAGCGTTGAATTTTGCTTGTGAGAAATGAATATCGATACGAGTGATGATGAGACCAAGCGGTATAATCAATAATACCAGTAAAGTCATAGTCACATTGATACGTAACATCATAATAATGCCTAATATTAACATAAGTGATCCACGAATAAGTTCAGAAAGGGTTTGTTGTAGAGCTGTTGATAAGGTGTCCACATCATTAGTGATGTAACTTAAGACATCACCATATTGATGCTTATCAAAATATGAAACAGGTAGTTTTCTCACTTTTTCTAATAAGGCATTTCTTAAATCATGCATTGATGATTGAATGGAATGCGTTAACGTAATGGTTGTAAGAGCTTGAGATATTGTTTTTAAGATATAAATACTCATAAGTATTTTCACAATATTAAAGAAAGCATCAAAATCCACATGAGCATTATCAACTCCATTGATAATATCAGTAGCATTAGCCATCAATAATGATGTTAAATTACCTTCAAAGTTTGGTGCAATCGATAAACAAAAACATGTTGTAATAATCATAAGAATAGCTGTTATAAAGTGCCATTTATAAGGCTTGAGGAATTGCCATAATTGTTTTATATTATCCATACAATTCCTCCTCACTTAATTGCGAATAAGCTATTTGTCTATATATATCACATGTTTGCAGTAATTGCTGATGCGTTCCTTGTCCAACTATTTTACCTTCATCCAATACAATAATCTTAGTCGCATCCATAATTGTCGAAATATGCTGAGCAACAATCATGACGATAGCTTCACTGGTTTCCCCTTTAAGAGCCTGGCGCAAAGAAGCATCCGTTTTAAAATCCAATGCTGAAAAAGAATCATCAAAGATATAAATTTCTGGTTTTTTGATAATAGCACGAGCGATGGATAAACGTTGCCTTTGGCCACCTGAGACATTTGTCGCCCCTTCACTAATCACTTCATCAAAACCATTTTCTTTTTCCAAGATAAAATCCAAGCTTTGGGAAACGATAGCTGCATGTTCTAATTCATCATATGTAGCATCACTTTTGCCATATTTCAGATTTTCGGCAATGGTGCCACTAAAAAGTGTTGCCTTTTGTGGTACAAAGCCAATCTTGTTACGTAATGATGACATACTATAATCATTAATATGAATATGATCAATATAAATATTTCCACTTGTAACATCATAAAAGCGTGGTATCAAATTAATAAGTGTACTTTTACCTGATCCTGTTGAACCGATAAAAGCAATTGTTTCACCTGCATAAGCTTTAAAAGATATATCTTTTAAAGCTAGCTCATGACTTTCAGGATAGGCAAAATTAACGTGATCAAATACAATGGAACAGGTATTGGTATCTTTTATGTCATTGCCTTTATCAATAATACTATTGGATGTATTTAATACAGCCATAATTCTTTTGGCAGAGACATTCGCACGAGGATACATCATAAATACAGTGCAAAACAACATCATGGAATACATGGCATGAAAGACATAATCCTGAAAGGCAACAACTTTCCCTACTTGTAGTGTATTGGCATCGATCATGGTCGCGGAAACATAATAGATAATCATAATAACAATATTCATAAACAACCAAAATATTGGCTGAGACAGCATCATAAGACGAAATATTTTTTTAGAATATGTTGTATAGTCATCATTCGTTTCATTAAAGCGATTTTGTTCATAAGTATCATTATTAAAGGCACGAATGATTTTTAGACCTATTAAGTTTTCTCTAGAAATGCGATTAAGCGCATCTAAAGAGGCTTGTTGATGCATGGATAAAGGTTGTGAAATTTTCGCTACAACAATAACACCAACAACAATAAATGGTAATGTGGCGATAATAATCAATGATAAGTCTAAAGAAGTACGTAATGTTAAGATGAAACTTATGATAACCATTACTGGTGTTAACATCGCTGTTCTTAATAATGTATTGACGAATAGTTGTATTTGATAGGCATCGTTATTGGTACGGGTTATCAAAGAGGAAACACCAAATTGATCAAATTCAGTTGGCGAAAAGCTTTGAACTTTACGAAATATATCATTACGAATATCGCCTGTAATTGAAGTTGAAATGCGCGCACTGCAATAGCCTAAAGATATGGTGCCTAAAACCCCAATAATGGAAATCATAATAGCTAAAGTCCACATTCGATATAAATAAGATGTATTGTTTTGACTTATCCCACCATCAATCATTTGGGAAATAATCGTTGGTAAACCTAATTCCACTAAGGCAAAGCCTAATACGGAAATCATATCCAGTATTAACCAGCCTTTATAACGTTTTAAATAATCTAAGATTAATTTCATAAAGACTCCTATTTCAATATAACGTTTTGACGATACCCAGTATCTTTATCAACAATGTTTTCTAATGGTTCGTTATTTATAAGATGATGCAAATTTCTTATAGTTAGATTTTTAAAATATTCCTTGCAACTGTTCCATGCAAATCCACCAGAAATATGTGGGGTGATAAAGACATTTGGATAATCCCATAAACTATCATTTTTATCTAATGGTTCTTCTTCAACCACATCTAAACCAACACCATAAAAATAACCTTCATCCAAGACTTTCTTTAAACCTGTTGTATCAATCGCACTACCTCTTCCCACGTTAATTAAAACACTATCTTTTTTCATTAGACGTAATCTTTCTTCATTCATGATATGATAAGTAGATTTGTTTTGGGGTAATGTGAGTATGACAAAATCAGCTTTAGGTAATACCTCATTGATATAATCAGTAGTTACTATTTCATCAACATATTTTAATGGTTCACTCTTTCTTCTTTTAACACCGATAATATGACAATCAAACGCTTTTAAACGTTTCGCTGTTTCATAGCCCAAATCACCAAGTCCGACAATAACAACTGTACTATGATATATTTCTTTACCACCATTTATCATTTGCCATTGATGGTTATTTTGATTTCTTATATAACCGATAAAATTCTTATTAATAGTTAACATCATGGCAATAATGTGTTCAGCTATTGCTTTACCATATGTTCCTGAAGCATTTGTAAGTATCGTATCTAAGCTCAATAAACCTTCTTGAACATATTGATCACTTCCCGCACTACATAATAAGATAGCTTTTAAGTGTTTGAGATTCCATTTTGTACTTGGATTACCTATAACCACATCAACACTATCAATCACATCCTGAGTAACATTTCGACTCTCCATAGTGGTAAAATAAAGCTCAGGACAAGCTTCCTTTAATTCTTCTTCCCTTATAGGTGATATATTTAATACTTTCATGTTATCCTCCTTGTAACAAAAAAGCAGGATTAAAAATCTTGCTTAATCGTTAAAAAACTCATTATAAATAGCTCTAATAGCATCCTCAAAATAAACATTTCTAACACCAATAATGATATTTAATTCACTCGAACCCTGATCAATCATTTTAATATTAATCTTTTGATTGGCTAAAGCTGTAAATACTCTTGCAGCAATACCACGACTGGCTTTCATGCCTCTTCCAACAACCGCAATCAAAGCCAAATCAGACTCCAAGACAATCGAATCAGGCTGGACAGCTCGATGAATACCAGCCACAACATTTTGTTCCTTATCAATAAAATCATCCGTATTCAAAACAATTGTCATAGTATCAATACCAGAAGGCATATGTTCAAAAGATAAATTGTAATCTTCAAATACTTGTAAAACTCTTCTACCAAAACCAATTTCAGAGTTCATCATTTCTTTTTCGATTGTTACAGTCGCAAAACCTTTTTTACCAGCAATACCTGTAATGACATGAGAAGGTTTATGACAAGTACTTTCGACAATCATCGTTCCTGGATCTTCAGGGTGATTGGTATTTTTAATATTGATTGGAATACCTTCGTTTTTCACTGGAAAAATAGAATTTTCATGTAAAACAGAAGCGCCCATATACGCAAGTTCGCGAAGTTCTCCATAAGTAATTGTTTCAATGACAGAAGGATTTTTCACGATGTTTGGATCAACAATCAAAAATCCTGATACATCCGTCCAGTTTTCATAAGCATCTACTTTACCATATTTCGCAACTATTGAACCAGTGACATCACTGCCACCCCTGGTAAATACCTTAATTTTGCCACTACGATCATTTAAAGAACCATAGAAACCAGGAATAACCGCATTCTTGACTGATTTCAGTTTTCTTGTCAGATGTCGTTCTGTCTTAGATATATCGTAATTACCATGTTCATCAATAAAAATAACATCTTTAGCATCTATAAATTCATAACCTAAATAATAAGCTAATAATTTACCATTGAGATATTCCCCTCGACTGGCTGCATAATCCTCACCAATCTGATTTTCAAAATCCTTACGCATAATTTCAAAATCTTCATCTAACGAAAAATCCAACCCTAAACCTTCAATAATATCGGTAAATCTTTCCTTAATTTGAGCAAAAACCATATGCATTTCTGCTTCGGTATTTGCATTATATGCCTTATATAATAAATCTGTTACTTTTATATCATCTTTAAATCTCTTTCCTGGTGCACTTGGTACAACATAAACACGCTCAGGGTCACTTTTCACAATATCATATACTTTTTTAAATTGCCCTGCATCAGCTAAAGATGTACCACCAAATTTAACAACTTTACTCATATAACTCCCTCCATATATGTATTAGAATCATACAACATTTAGATAGTTTGTTCAATCATTTTTAAAAGTAATTTCACCAGTTACATCATCCATATGTTGAATAATTACTAGTGATTCTACGTGATAACCCTTATCTCTTAATAATTGTCCACCCTTTTGATAACCTTTTTCTATTACAATACCAATACCAGAAACTTTCGCGTGAGCTTGACCTACAATATCAATAAGACCTTTCACTGCTTCACCATTGGCTAAAAAATCATCAATAATTAATACTTGATCATCTTTACTTAAATATTGCTTAGAAACCATTACTTCATTATTAATTTGATGCGTATAAGAATAAACATGCGTATGATAAACATCATTAGAAATATTGGTTGTCTTGCTTTTTTCGCAAATACAACCTTAACATCAAAATATTGAGCAGTCATCACTGCAACGCCTATGCCACTGGCTTCAATGGTTAATATTTTAGTAATACCATTATCTTTAAATAAACGATAAAACTCTTTTCCTATTTCATTTAAAAAAGTGACATCAATCTGATGATTTAAAAAACTATCAACTTTTAATACATCGCCACTTTTAACGATGCCTTCATTTAATATCTTATCTTCTAATGCTTTCATACTAACTCCTGGAATATACTTTATTTTTTAATTCAATCAATATTTTATCATACATATCATTTTCTAATAACGATGGATAACTCATATATATAAGTGGTACATCTTTGACGTTTTCTCTTAGTGGTGGTTGAATGAATTGATAGGAACTTAAATGAAATCCGTGTTTTTCATAGAAATGAACTCTTTTTTGTGTTATCTCATCAACAATTTCTTCTACTTCTAAGATCAATGGTTTATCACTTAATTGTTTCATATCTTCAATAATGATAGAGCCAAGACCTTGTCCTCTATAGTTTGCATCCACCGCAAAATGTTCTATATAATTATATTCATCAAATTTCCATAATGTAATCACTCCTAATAGTTGATTATCATTCATATAACCATATATTTTAAACTTCTTTTGATCATATATCTCTTTCATCCATTCATATGCTCTTAATTCTGAAGGATCAAAAGCATTTGCTAAAAAAGCATATACTTCTTTAATATCAAATATTTCTTTTATCTTCATACAATCACCCAAAAATATTTTAGCATATTCACAAATGAGTGAAAAGATAAATATAAAAAACATGGAGTATATCCATGTTAATAAAGAAAATTTAAAATAATTGAAATGAGATTATTCATGGTATGAGCCCCTATTGGTACACATATGTTATTATGTTTTTTATAGAGATAACTTAATACCAGTCCAGTGAAGATATAAGGGAAAATCTGTATCATTTCACTTAAATTACCAGATAATACTGAAGACATAACATGGACAAAGCCAAATAGACATGCAGAAACAATATGAGCTATTTTAGGATTAAATTCATATAACCATGTAAATAAAATACCACGAAAAATCATTTCTTCCAATATTGGTGCTAAAACCACCGTACAAAAACTCATAATAAATGGATAAGCATCTAATATGCTTTCTATTAACACCTGATTTTCACTATCAGATACCCCACCAAACGCTAAAACAAGCAAACTACCAACAATATTCGCACCATAAATAAGTGCTGGTCCTAAAACTAATGCATCTAAAATATGATCACTGATATGACTAAAGAATTCTTTCATTTGGAAAATCATACTATCTTTCAACATGAGAAAAACAATAATAAGCAAGGCCCCATCAACCATTAAATTCAAATAAGCAATACTAGCAGTATAAGTCATGGTTATATGGAGTTCCAATATCATAAATTGAATAATAGCACTACCAATCAATGAAGAACAATAAACATATAAAGGAAGTACAACAAGTACAAATAACCATTTATTTTGTAATGAAACACTTCTTGTAAAACGATTTTTAAACATAAACAACTCCTTAATAGACATTGTTATAACGATAATAAGCTAATTCTTCAAAGAAGATAGCCATGGATAATTGGTATTTTGGTACATAAGTATAAATAGCAATAAAACCTGCTACAATGGTTGCAATAATATCACCAATAAAGATAAATGATAGTAGACTAGATAAAAGAAGTTCGATAATTCCTACTAAAATCATCCATCCCCAAAAAGAAAGATCCAATTTTACCAAATCCCATAAATGACCTCTCATCATTGAAAATGATTCTTTCACACACTCCATTGCTCCCATATGATATTCTTCTAATAAATAAGGAACAGCAAATAAGAATAAAGAAACAATAACCATTAATACAATGCCGATAATCACTAATAATAAAAATAACATTGAAAATGATGAATTATACAATAATAAATTAAGAATATAATCAACCATGGCTTCAGTTGAGGTAGAAGCACTCATCAAGTAAGATATGTTCAACATGGATGAACCAAAAATCATAAAAATAATCACACAAATAATAAGATAAACAAACATCACTGCAATACTTATAACTTCCTGCAAAAGATATGTAGGAAATAATCTGCCAATTTGGGTAAATCCTACAAAAGCATCATTATCACTTAAAGTAATACCATTATTTCTTACCATTTTAAGCGATGCCACAATATAACCATGACTAGCTGCTAAAAACAATAAACTTATAATAAAATAAATAATGGTTGCAAATGTACTACTATATCCACCAAAAATAGTTGGTACTAAATTAATCAGCATAACCATAATTAAAATACGTATATATTGATCTTTATAATTGACTAATACTTCAGAAGCTCTTTGTTTAATTCTTTGAATATTCATTGTATTCAACTCCTTCTTAGGCATTATAACATATCTATTATTTAATGTCTAAACTTGTTTTAATAGCCCTATTGACTTTCTCCATAAAGTATGACGATAAGCATCCTAATTTCTCATCAATACGTTTTTTATCTATGGTGCGTATTTGTTCTAAGAGAATGACAGATTTCTTTTCTAAAAAGTCTGTTTCAATAAACACATGGGTTGGTAAATCATTTTTTGTAAGACGTGATGATATAGGGGCAACAATAACAGTTGTAGAATATTTATTGCCTTTATTATTTTGTAGTATTAATACTGGTCTATAACCGCCTTGTTCACTCCCTATAACAGGTGATAAATCCGCATAATATATTTCTCCTCTATTCATAAAAAACCTCCCATACCATTGTATGAGAGGCATTGAAAGTTAGAACTATTCAAATGTTTGAACAACCTTGACTAATTCATCTCTGATAGATATATGTTGTGGACAGACATTTTCACAAGCACCGCATTTCACACATTCACTTGCTAGTTTTAAGCCATGATCAGTTACGAGCCAGCCATATTGTCCTTTTGCTCTTTCGAAATTATCATATAAAGTATACATATTCATGGCTGTGAATGAGCCTGAAATACCGATATGCATTGGACACACTTTAGCACAATAATTACAAGTTGTACATGGAATTAAAGGAATACTGTTTAATACTTCCTGAGCATGATGAATAACCTGTATTTCTTCATCTGATAAATGATCAAAATCTTTCATATATGAGATATTATCATCCATTTGTGCAATATTACTCATACCTGATAAAACAACCATAACATTATCCAAATTAGCGGCAAATTTGATAGCCCATGAAGCACAAGAAGCATCCTTGTCTGCTTCCTTAAACACTTTTTCAACTGTTTCAGGAGGATTGGCCAGTAATCCACCTTTTACAGGTTCCATGACAATCACTTGCTTGCCATGTTTTTTAGCTACTTCGTAGCATTCTCTAGATTTAATAGCTGGATTATCCCAATCAGCATAATTAATTTGCAGTTGTACAAAGTCCATTTGGGGATGATTGGTTAATAGTTCATCCAATTCTTCAGGTGTTGAGTGAAAAGAAAAACCTGCGTTTTTAATTTTACCTGTTTCTTTCATTTCTAAAATCCAGTCCCACATGCCAAAATCATCAAAGTATTTTGTACGATGTTCTCCTAGATTATGCAATAAATAATAATCAAAATAGTCAACACCAGTTTGTTTTAAAGATGTTTCAAATTGCTTGAGAGCATCATCTCTTGTTTGACAATTAATCCAGGCAGCCATTTTAGTAGCAAGTGTATAGCTATCTCGTGGATATCTTTCAACTAAAGCCTGTCTAATCGCATCTTCACTACCTGCATAAGCCCAGGCTGTATCAAAATATGTAAAGCTAGCTTCCATAAAATGATCAACCATGACTTTTGTTTGTTCAATGTCTATTTCTTCCCCTATTTTTGGAAGTCTCATTAAGCCAAATCCTAATTTTTTCATTTTATACTCCTATATTTCAATTAATTCATATTGGGTACTACCCAAACCTAATTTTTCACTATAAGGTAAGATTTCTCTACCTAACATACTATCAACTCTTTCTTGAAGTTTCTTGGCACCAGGATCATTTGAATTCCATAACATATCAATAAACGCTTGATCATTAGCTACTGGATCTAATGAAGCCACAATACCTAAATCATCCATAACAGGATCACTTTGATTACAATCACAATCGCAATCTATGGATAAGAAATTCATCACTGTAATATAAACGATTGGTTTATTTTGCGAAGCAAAATAATCACTCACAGCCTTAGCAGCTTCAGCCATCGATTCAATAAAATCAATTTGTGGTGGTAGATTATCCCATAATATCTTTGGATCATCCGTAAATCCAGCAGAGTGAATATAAGCTTTACCATTTCTAGAAGCAATACCAATCGATTGATTCTTTAAATTAGCTCCAAAACCACCCATAGCATGACCTTTACCATGAGCTAAATTCAACATCGAATCATAATTATCTAAATGATCACCAACAATATCATAATCCAAATGCTTGCCACCATTCACTGGTATCTTCTTTTCGCCATTGGCATCCATAATATCCACATCCGCAAATGAAGTAAAACCATGATCTTGTGCCACTTTCATATGCGCTTTTAAAATATTTCTTTCACCGCGATATGCTGTATTACATTCCACAATCGTGCCATTTAATTTCTTTACTAATGGTGCAATCAAATCAGCTTTCAAATAACCTCTGGCACCAGCTTCCCCTGTAGAAACTTTTACTGCTACTTTACCTGTTAATTCTACTCCCACTGCTTCATAAATTTTCATTAAGCTTTCACTACTAATTTCTTTTGTAAAATAAACTTTAGATTTTTCCATGATTTTCTTCCTCCTCACACATTTCAATCTTATAGTTGAGTCTTTCTAATGTTTGTTGTATATTTCTTTGCTTTTCTAACAATCTTTCTCTTTGTTGCTGTAGTAGTGCTTTTCTAGCGCTTACTGTAGAAGGTCCTAGATCATACAAATCAAAATATTGTTTTAATAATTGAATTTCAACACCTGCTTCGCGCATACATTTGATAAATTCAATGCGTTGACAGCTTTTGTCATCATAATCCCTAATACCCTTGCTTCTTGGTACATCTTTTAATAATCCTATTTTTTCATAGTATCTCAATGTATCTGTTGTTAGATTATACTTTTGACTCACTTCTGATATTTTCATATACATCACCTAATCATATTATAAAACTTGGAGTAGACTTCAAGTCAATAACTATTTTAAAAAGAACTAGAAAATCTAGTTCTTAATAATCATATGAATTCTTAGGCATAATAAATGCGGCAATCAAATAAATCCATACACCAGCACTATAACCAAAAATTAATAATACCGCAATAATTCTAACAATAGTAGAATCAATACTAAAATATTCAGCAATACCACCACAAACACCACAAATCATGGAATCACGAGACGAGCGATAAAGTTTTTTATTCAAGATATCCCCTCCTATCTTTTAATCTTCTTTAGCCACTTTTGCTAAAGCCAAAGCGCCACAAATACCTGCATTATCTCCTAGTCCTGGATATACAACATAATCTTTAATTTTATCCGATGTAATTTCTTCTTTTTGAATATATCCATTAAGTCTTTCTTGTAAATACTTATGAATTTGTGGGAAAAGTTGTTTTTGATGCATAACGCCACCACCTAAAATAATCTTCTTTGGTGATAAAGTTAATACATAAATAGCTAATGCTTGAGCAATATACCAGGCTTCTAAATCCCATGCTGGATGATCAGCTGGTAATTCATTACCATTCTTACCCCATCTTTCAGCAATCGCAGGACCAGCTGCCATACCTTCAAAACATGTACCATGATAAGGACACTTACCCTTATAAGGATCATCTTCTCTTACATTCATCAACATATGACCCATTTCTGGATGCAACAAGCCATGAACCAAGTTACCTTCAACGATGGCACCTCCACCAATACCTGTTCCAATGGTTAAATATAAGGCACTATCCAAACCTTGTGCTGCTCCAAAATAAGCTTCACCTAAACATGCACCATTGACATCTGTGTCAAAACCAATAGGTGTGTCAGGAAATGCTTCTTCTAAAGCACCTACAATATTATAATTCGCCCAACCTGGTTTAGGGGTTGTAGTAATATAACCATAAGTAGGTGAATTTTTATCTGGATCAATCGGCCCAAAACATCCAAGTCCAATTGCTTCAACATCTTTATCCTTAAAAAAGGCAATGGTTTCCTTCATTGTTTCATCTGGCGAAGTCGTAGGAAAAGATGCTCTTTCTAATACCTCACCATTTTCATTACCAACTGCTACAACAAACTTAGTCCCACCTGCTTCAATAGCTCCTAATTTCATACGTTTTCCTCCTTCATTTTTTCTTCGGCTTCTTCAATATTTTGATAACCATAAAGCTTCACTGTTTCTTGCATAATTTTTTTTACAATATTCTCTTTATGATTAATCATATCTACCAACATTTTACCATATAAATAGAGGCTTTGAGAAGAATAAGTTAACAATTCTCCTCTTAAATATGTTTCAAAAGAAGTTTCTTCCTTTTCATCTTCATAACTATGGGTTAGTCTTGATAAAGATGCTAAGGTTGGATATTGTTGATTAAATTCTTCTTTCATAGTTACTTCAATTTGACATATGGTATTAATAATTTCTAATTTATCATCATCTACGATTGGTAATTGATCTTTAATAGTTTCATAATACTCTGGATCACTGTTTGCCATCATAAATCCATATTTTTCAGTGATTGGATTACGATTGAATGATTCATATTGTTTCAAGTCATCTAAATAACTTTCTAATACTTCATCATTATAAACAGAAAACTGAGCTTTTCTAAATTTTTCAAAATTTTCATAATCATCCTGACATCTTGCACGGCCACCAATATGGTTAGTTTTTTGCATAAACTGCCATTCTAATTGTATAATTTCATTAATCATTGTTGTCTCCTAAAATATATGATATATGATCATCTAAGAATGATGATTCACATGTTGTATAACCAAGTTTCTTTAATGCAAAAATAACGCAATGACATATCTTTTCCATTTCTATTTCTTTATGCTCAGATTCTATCAATTGAACTAATAATTGTCTTAAATCATCTAAAATCATACAATCCTTTAAACCATAATAACTCCATTTATAGTATGGCTTGTATTTATTATTTAAAATGTATATCACTGATATCGTAGCATCAATAAATGTCGATAAACATAATTGTAAGGCAATTTTATCATGTCTTTTAGATATGCGCTGATAATTATATTGGCCACTTTGTGACATCAAATGAAGATTTTGGGTAAGTTTCATCATTTGAATATGTTTTGGATAATAAGATAAGTATTCTCTTATTTGTGTCACTTTACCATAATTATCTACAAATATTTTTCCATTTGTACAGTTGAGCAATGTCATTTCATCCATGTTTAGCCAATCATCATTGCCCTTAGGATATACAAAGAAATCCTCAATACATTGAACACCGACTCTATTTTTTCCTTGTTTAGAAGTGATTCTCTGATAACCCATAAAACTTTGAGGCATTGCATCATAAGCTTTTTGTAATGCAATGGATATTTCATCATATATATCCTTAGGTAACCAGATACAAAAGCCTGGACCAAAATCATGATCTTGAGATAGCTCATCATCATAGCCTAAGCAATCTGAACCTTCGCCACATAAACCTATTGCCATATAAGGAAGATATTCCCTAAAGTTTTCTAACATTGGTATGCCATATTCATAATAATATTGTTCACACAATTGTAGAGCTTTAATATTCATTTGATTTTCTACATTGTTTCTATTTTCTAAGACTATTTGATATTCTTTATTATGTCCATATAGTTCATCGAGTTTTTCTAATATCTCATCATAGAGTTTTAAAGATTCTTCATAGTTTTTATCCAAAGCATATTGATAAGCTTTTAAAGATAAAGCGGCATAATAATGAGAATCTATATAATGGAGTGATTCAAATAATGATAAAGATTGATTGAGATATTCTAAAGCTTGTTGATTTTGTTTGATCTGATAATACATCTGAGCTAAATTACTGTAGGTTATCGCTATTTCAACTTCACTACGATCTTTATTTTTAATGATATTGAGAGCCTTGATTTCATAATCAATAGCTTTATCAAAATCACCAAGTTCTTGATATAATAATGAAATATTATTATAAAACGAAGCTAGACGTTCATCATTATATGGTAATTTTTGATATATTGCCTCTACCTTTTGATAATAGTCCAAGGCTTCTAAGTATCTTCCACCTGTGCGATATAAAGTTGCGATATTTAAATAACATGTACCAGCATCAATCGTTTCTTCTAATTGATGGGATAATAATATCTTTTCGGCATGCATCGCTATGGTATAGCCTAAATCAAACTGTGAAGTGACACGATAATAACCCATCAATTCATTTAATAAGCCTATTACTAGATCATCACTATTGTTTTCCATAGCCTTGTTTAATTGCTTAAGCAAGTATTCATAGGCTTCATCTAATTGTTGATGGGCATAATAATTATCTAATTGTTCATATATTTTATCCATGTTTATGTAATGTATCTTTCATGCCTTTTAAGATGACATTTCTAGCTTTAATAGCATCTTCTTTACTTAATGGTTCAATATCTTCTAATGGATAGTCATAACCCAAATTATCATATTTAACTTTACCCATCGTATGATATGGTAAAACATCGAGCGCTTTTAAATTTTTTAAGGTTGCGATAAATTGTCCTAATTGATAGAGATATTTATCATTTTGTGTAATGGATGGTACAACCACATGTCTTATCCATATCTCAATTCCTTTATCATCAATATAATGAGCAAATTTTAGTATCATATCATTAGGTTGACTGGTTAATTTAACATGTTCAACGGGATCAATATGCTTAATATCCAGCATCACTAAATCAGTCACTGCTAAAAGTCTATCCATTTTCTTTAAATAATCTGGATTTTCATTAAAAGTAATACCTGAAGTATCTAAACAGGTATGAATTCCCTGGTCATGACAAGTTTCAAAGAGTTCAATCAAAAAATCTATTTGCATTAATGGTTCTCCACCTGTACATGTAATACCACCATTTTTATAGAATTCCTTTTTCGAATTAAACATTTTTAAAATTTCATCTACAGACATCGTTTCACCCACATGAGGTTGCCAGGTATCAGGATTATGGCAATATAGACAGCGCATTGGACAACCTTGAAAAAAAACGACAAATCTAATGCCAGGTCCATCCACTGTTCCACAGCTTTCTGTAGAATGAATATAACCTTTCATAAAAACACCACCTTTCTTTTATTTTAACACAAAAAAGGAATCAATGAAATTGATTCCCCTTTAAGTCTATAATAATTTATTGGTTATTATATTCTTCCCAGATATCATTAAAAATCTTGATTGCATTGAAGTTAACAAAATCTTCTTCATTAACAACTTTAACAATTTTATCAGGGTAAGCAGCAGCAATTCTATCATAAGCGCTTCTTAATTGTGGTTCAATTAAGATAACATCAGCTAAATCAGCAGAGTATTCAACTGCATGTTCAGATGCAGACCAAACATTTAAATCTTTTGTTTTACGAGAACCTGCATCCTTTAATTTTGAAGCAAATAATGTAGAAGTAACTCCAGCAACACAACATAATAAGATTTTCATTTATTTATCCTCCTCATTATTCAATTATCTTATCATTACCATGAAAGGAGATGACTTAAAAAGCATCTCCTAAATTTTTTTATAAAGATTCGTGGAATGTACGTGAAATAACATCATCTTGTTGTTCCTTTGTAAGTTTTACAAAGTTAACAGCATATCCAGAAACACGAATTGTTAATTGAGGATATTTTTCAGGATGTTTTTGTGCATCTAATAAAGTATCTCTATTTAAAACATTAACATTTAAATGATGTCCACCTTTTTCAGCGTAAGCATCTAACATACCAACTAAATTTTGTACTTGTTGTTCACTTGTAGCCATGATTATTCTCCTTTTCTAATATTCATCATCGTCATCCATTGGCAAATTTGGAATCTTGCAAGCCGTATCGCCACTATCACAATCCATCTTTGACACAACAGTAACGTCTTCCATTTCAATATCATGAGCATCATTGACCTTAACATTAATATGTCCAGAACCAGAGCTCATATGACCATCTAACATTTTAACTAACTCGTCAATTTCTTTTTGAGTAGCCATGATAACACTTCTTTCTAATTACCTTCTTTAATAGATTCGATATCTAAATCTCCAGCAAATACATCATCATCTTTACCTAAAGCATTAGGAATAATTGTGAATGTATTAGAAATACCATCTTGAGCATCCTTGAATGGTAACTTAGCAACTGATGATAATGAAGCAATAGCACCATGAGTATCTCTACCATGCATTGGGTTAGCACCTGGAGCAAATGGTTCTCCGCCTTTTCTACCATCAGGAGTACTTCCAGTTGCTTTACCATAAACAACGTTAGAAGTAATTGTAAGAATAGAAGTTGTAGGGATAGAATCTCTATAAGTATGATGAGAACGAACCATATCCATGAATGTTTCAACTAACCATTGAGCAATTTCATCTGCGCGATCGTCATCATTACCATATTTAGGGAAGTCTCCTTCTACTTCATAATCAACAACAATGCCATCATCATCTCTAATACATTTAACTTTAGCATATTTAATAGCAGATAATGAATCTGTAACAACTGATAAACCAGCAATACCAGTAGCGAAGTAACGTTTTACTTCTCTATCATGTAATGCCATTTGAATTCTTTCATAAGCATATTTATCATGCATATAATGAATAATATTTAAAGCATTAACATAAACACCAGCTAACCAAGCCATCATATCAGTATATTTTTCAATAACATCATCATAATCTAAGTAATCACCAACAACTGGACGATATTTAGGACCAACTTGTTTCTTAGATTTTTCATCAACACCACCATTAATAGCATATAATAAGCATTTAGCCAAGTTAGCACGAGCACCGAAGAATTGCATTTCTTTACCAACACGCATTGAAGATACACAACATGCAATAGCATAATCATCACCATGAGTGACACGCATTAAATCATCATTTTCATATTGAATTGATGAAGTTTCAATAGAAGTCTTAGCACAGAAAGCTTTAAAGTTATCTGGTAATCTTGTAGACCATAATACTGTCATATTTGGTTCTGGGGCAGTACCTAAGTTAGATAAAGTATGTAAATATCTAAATGAAGTCTTAGTAACCATATGACGACCATCAACACCAACACCACCAATTGATTCTGTTACCCAAGTAGGGTCACCAGCAAAGATTGAGTTGTATTCAGGAGTTCTAGCGAATTTTACTAATCTTAATTTCATAATGAAGTGATCAATAAATTCCTGAACTTCTTCTTCAGTATATTTACCATTCGCTAAATCTCTTTCTACATAAATATCAATAAATGTAGAAGTTCTACCTAAAGACATTGCTGCTCCGTTTTGTTCCTTTACAGCACCTAAATAACCAAAGTATGTCCATTGAATAGCTTCTTTGCAGTCTTTAGCAGGCTTACTAATATCAAAACCATATTTGAAGCCCATTTCTTTTAATTCACCTAATGCTCTAATTTGTTCAGATAATTCTTCTCTTAAACGAATAACACTAGAAGTCATTCTCTTTTGCGTTGTAGCTAATTGGTTTTTCTTATCTTCAATCAATAAATCAACACCATATAAGGCAACTCTACGATAATCTCCAATAATACGTCCTCTACCATATCCATCAGGTAAACCAGTAATAACGTGAGAAGAACGACAAGCTCTAATTTCTGGTGTATAAACATCAAATACACCTTGGTTATGTGTCTTTCTATATTCTCTAAAAATATAAGAAATTTCTGGATCAACCTTGTAACCATTTGTTTCACAGGCTTGTTCAGCAATACGAATACCTCCAAATGGTTGTAAAGATCTCTTGAAAGGTTTGTCAGTCTGGAAACCAACAATTTTTTCTTTTGATCTATCTAAATAGCCAGCATCATGAGAAGTTAATGTTGATACTGTCTTAGTATCCATATCTAAAACGCCACCAGCTTCTCTTTCCTGTCTCGTTAAATCCATAACTTGATCCCAAAGATCTTTTGTGTTTTGTGTAGGACCAGCTAAGAAAGAATCATCTCCATCATAAGGAGTATAATTTAATTGAATAAAATCTCTTAAATTTACAACTTTATTCCATTTACCTGCTTGAAAGCCTTCCCAAGCATCATTCCATTGTACTTTAAATGTCATCTTAAAACCCCCTGTTTAAATTTTCTTAAATATTATAACATTGTTAATAAATATTCACAATGGGAATAAATTAAATTTTAAAAAGAATTCAAACTAAAATTTTATCCATTCCATTATGATAATTTGACTATACCATGGATTATTAAAAAAATCTAATCATATGCATTATTCATTCTATAAAACAAAAAATACCAATGCATACATTGGTATTTTTCATATCTGTATTCTGTTACGGGAAAACGAATACTATTATAGATATTTGGGACACTATAATAATATCACATTTTAAATATAATAATTTTCAAATTCTGAAAATATAACAAATATATCCTGATGTGAATAATATTTCTAATTTTTTTAATTAGTCAGCTTGATAATAAGTCTTGGCAAAAATATCAGGTTTACACGGATAAAATTCACCTTCAATCCCTTTTATGATAAAATCATCAATTTCAGCAATATGATTTCCTTCAAGCGTTTGTATAATCAGATAAGTATTTTTTACCATACAATGATTGCCACAAAAAGAAATAATTTCATTTGTATTATGACCATTCCATTGTACAGCCTCAATAGTAATAGGTCGTTTTATATATTTTTGAATCATATTACTTTCCTTTTTATCTTTCTTTAAATAATATTTCTATTAAGAAATATTGTTCATTATCAATACTTTTGCCTTCAACAATATATCTTAAGCCATCATTTCCTATATATAGCTCTACTGGTGTTAAAGGCCTGATTTCTTTTTTATATAGAATATGTAATTCACATATAAAATACTGTTTATAAATATTATAATCTATTAAATCTAAAACCCATTCTAAATAACGAACATTATTCATATGCTGATTAATATCAACATCACTATATGAAACCTGTCTGGTTTGAATATGATGTAAAGATATATCAATTTGAATATCTTTAGGCAATTCCAGCTTTAAAAGATCACCTTGAGGTACTTGAATACCTATTCTTTTCGGTGCTACTATACGTCTTTTTTCAATATCAATAAGCGTCCAAATAGATGTTCCAAAACCAATTTGTTGATTATTTCGTTTAATAAAATAATATCTTGGAAAAGACACAAAAGTACTATTTGAAAAAGTAGTTGATAATTCAATTATATCTTTATATTTAATAGGTTCCTTTAAATACAATGATTGCTTAGCTACTACCCAACCATAAGTTTTGGCCATGGCATCATTCCATAAGCCGTATTCTGTAGCATGAACTGTCGCAATCCTCGCAAACTCATCTAAGATATTGTTGAGACGGTATTCACCCATATAATCCACATCACCAAAATCCACATCAATATTTTTATACGTCATATAATCATTCATTTGTTTCACATCCTTACCCTATATTATATACTTCTTCAACAAATATTTCACTTATTTAATTTTTTTCTTTGAGAATACGAAAAATACATGTATAATAAGAACATATGAAAGGAAGTACATTGTTATGCAGGATACGCTCTTAGATATGTTGGCTGTTTTGATGCTAGTTGTTACACTATGGTTTACTTATACAATCCTTAATATTATTGTAACAATTTTCAAATGCCGTCAAAAGGATAAAGAATTAAAGTTTTGTTTAAGCAGGAATGGCTATATCTGTTATGGATTTTTAACGATACTTTATCTTGTATGCTTTTTTGGTGGTATAGGTGCTGCAATTTATGGTATTATCCATGGTTATAGTGGATGGTATAGAAATGGTTTAAATGCGGCAGCATTAATGAGTTTGGCTTATGCATATATGCTTTCTAGTATTTTATTACTAGGAAAGAAACATATGATGGTTGGTAGAATGGTTATTGATTATCGTAAATTGAAGAAAGTCAATTTTACATATGATAATAAGATGACATTTGTATATATGCAAAAAGATTATAATTTCTCAACTCGCTTTGCTGATAAAACAGCACTAAGAAAAGTTATTTTTAAATGATAAAGAGATTGTTCATAGAAACAATCTCTTTTTTGTTAAATATTGAATGATTTTCTTTCTTCATCTGTTAAAGGTGGATATAATCTTTTTCCTTCTTCTATGATTTCATGTAATTCATTAATTGATAATTTCTCAATCCATTCAGGAATACCATCATAGTAGTCTTGACCGATTAAACCATAATCAATTGGTTCTTTTTTCTTATATTTATTTTTATTGATTTTCTTTCTTGCTTTTCTCATTATAGTTTTCTCCATTCAATTCCATAATCTTTTTTATATTGATTTAAAGTGTATTCAAATGCTTCATTTTTAAAATATCCTAAATTTCTGTAATCACGAACCTTTGAATCAAAAAAATAACCCAAAAACACTTTTTCTCCAACCTTATAATAATATATCTCACCATTATGACAAATTACCAACCCAAACTTATACTTATTGTTGAATGCTCCATCAAAATCACCTCCTGTTGGAGGATTATTGCTTGGATGATTATGTATTGTCACTAGTGAATAATCTTCACTTTCAAAAATAGCATTTTTCATTGCATCATTATATGTCACTTTATGTGGCACTTCACTTAATACCTGCTTTGCCTTAATTTCACCTGTCGTATAATCAATGAGATACATATCTTCCATTTGTGAGCGACTTTGATGTGTTAAAATAGTTACAGCACATTTATAAAGCTGCTTATTTAATATATTGTTCTCAGTTAGATTGATAAATTTTAATTTATAATCTTCAGAATTAATATAATCTAAATTCACATATGCTGACTCATCATGATGTTGCTTATAAGCAATACCATCTTCCTTAACACAAAATGACGAATATTCAATTGATCCTAAAGAATGTTGCGTATAAAAATCATCTTCAGGCAATTTTTTTTGACTCGACATTTCATTTAATGCCTTATCAATCTTTTCTAATACTTTAGTAACACGATTACAATTATTTGTTTCCATAAAGTCCTCCTTAGAGGCTTTACTTTTATACATCATTATAATAACATAATGCAAATAAAAAGTAAAGTCTCTTATTTTTTGAGTTCAAAACAAACCCTTCTATTATTTATATACGCAAAAAATTTTCATTTTTCTTTTTTTAAATTGAACTTTTTTTAAAAATATAAAAATAGCCCAACTTGTATAACAAGTTGGACTATATTAATGTTGAACATCAAATTGACTATAATATAAATGATGATAGAAACCATGTTTCTTTAATAATTCTTCATGTTGTCCTTGTTCAATGATTTGACCATGATTCATAACTAAAATTTGATCAGCTTTTTGAATAGTTGATAAACGATGAGCAACAATAAACGTTGTTCTTCCTTGCATCATGGCTTCAAAAGCATCCTGTACCTGTCTTTCCGTACGTGTATCTATTGAACTTGTTGCTTCATCAAGAATAAGCATTGGCGGTTTCATAAGCATAATACGAGCAATACAAAGCAATTGTTTTTGTCCTTGTGATAAGTTACCACCTTCTTCACTCACTATTGTATCATAACCATCTTTTAATTGTACTATGAATTTATGGGCATGAGCATTTTTAGCAGCTTCAATAATTTCTTCATCACTTGCATCTCTGCCATAAGCAATATTTTCTTTAATCGTTCCATTAAAGAGCCATGATTCCTGTAAAACCATACCATAAAGACTACGCAAATAGTTACGATTCATATTCATCGTATCAATACCATCAATATAAATATGTCCTTTTAGTGGATCATAGAAACGCATCAATAAATTAATTAATGTTGTTTTACCACATCCTGTAGGTCCAACAATAGCAATGGTTTGTCCTGGTTTAGCTTCAACATTAAGATGTTCAATAAGTTTTTGATTTTCATCATAAGAGAAAGTTAGATCAACGATTTGTACATGACCTTGAGGATGATGAATAATTTGTGGAGTTGCTACTTCGGCTTCGATAGGTGTATCTAATATATCAAAAATTCTAGCAGCTGAAGCTAGAGCTGTTTGTAATTCGGTAAAGACATTAGATATTTCATTGAATGGTTTCGTATATTGATTAGCATAAGTTAAAAAGCTTGAAAGTGAGCCAACACTCATATGTCCCATGACAACATATAAAGAACCAGCAATGCATACCGAAGCATACACAATATTATTGACAACTCTGGTACTGGGATTAGCTAATGCCCCTAGGAATTGTGATTTAACCCCACTTACATAGACTCTTTGATTGATTTCTTCAAATGTTTCCTGATTGGTTTTTTCATAAGCAAAGGCTTTTACTATCTTTTGATGACCGATCATTTCTTCTACATAAGCACTCATTTCTCCTCTTAAGGCTAATTGTTCCTGAAAATACTTATATGTCTTATTCGCAATAACAGTAGCTACAACAAGTGATAATGGTGTTAAAACGATAACTATAATCGCAATAGGAACATTGATATATAACATAAAACATATAGTACCAATAATGGTAGCTAACCCATTAAAAAGATGCGTAAATCCCTGTAACAGGCCATCGCCAATTAAATCTATATCATTACTCATACGACTTAATAAGTCACCATGGGGATGACCATCAATATAGCTTAATGGAAGCTTAGAATAACGTTCAAATAATTGATCACGCAAATCCTTAGTAATAGCATAAGTCATTTTATTTGATAGGCGTACAACCAATAAATCAAATATTTCTGCAATGATAACACTTAAAGCAATATAAATAAGAGTTTGATATAATAATTGAAAATCAACCTGATTGACACCAATCACATGATCAACAGCCCTACCAATAAGAACTGGCGTTAATAATGTAAAAATGATTTGTATAAGTGAACAAATAAGCGCCAAATACAAATATTTCATGTAAGGCTGACAAAATGCTAATAAACGTTTAATCGTCTTAATATCCATTTATGCCGCCTCCTTTGATAATTGTGAACGAACAATTTCCTGATATATTGTACAATCTTTCATCAATGCTTCATGCTCTCCCATACCTACTAACTGACCATGACTTAAAACCAGAATCTTATCAGCATGCATCAAAGTGCTAACACGCTGACTAACAATAATGGTTGTTTGGGGTAAGGTAGCTAAAGCTTTTCGTAATGCCGCATCCGTCGCAAAATCCAAAGCACTGGCACTATCATCTAAAATCAATAATTCCGGTTTTTTAACTAAGGCTCTGGCAATCGTTAAACGTTGTTTTTGTCCACCTGATAAATTATGACCATCCTGATTAATATAAGTATCAATACCCTTTTCCATATCAAAAACAAATGATGATTGTGATAAAGTAAGAGCTTCATTGATTTCCTCATCACTTGCATCTTGTTTGCCCCAACATACATTCTTTCTAATTGTTCCACTAAACAAAACAGCCTGTTGTGGTACAAAACCCATCATTTCTCTTAAGCTTGATAAATCATAGTCCTGAATAGGTTTATCTTTAATATATATTTGACCTTCGCTAGCTTCATAAAAACGTCCAATCAAATTCACAAGTGTGGTTTTACCACTACCAGTTCCACCAATAATACCAATCGTTTCACCTTGTTCAATCTGAAATGAAACATTTTCAATCGCCCCGGCACTACGATAACGAAATGACACATGATCAAAAGTAACCAGCGGTGCCTCAGTTTTTTCATTTTTAACATTTCCCCCTATAATTGTTGGTTGAATAGCCAAAATAGCTTCAATTCTTTTATAACAGGCAGATGCTTTAATTAATATTAATATTGTATTAGCGAAAGCAATCATTGCTAATAAAATAGCATTCATATAATTAATCAAAGCCACAATTTCCCCTTGAGTTAATGTTCCAACATTCACTTTAATAGCGCCAACGTACAATACCAGCATAATACCACAATTAACAATCACATTGGTACAAGGATTCAGCAAAGCCGCTATTTTCCCCACGCCAATTTGTTCTGCTTTTTGTTTAGAAGTGGCTTCATGGAATCTTTTGCGTTCATAATACTGCTTAGAAAAAGCACGAATAACACGAACACCAGATAGATTTTCACGACAAATCAAGGCTACATGATCGAGTTGTTTTTGGATATTTGTATATAAAGGCAATGATTTAAACATGACTAAATAGATTGTTAAAGCAATTAAAGGTGCACAAATTAAAAATATTAAAGCCATTTGATAGTTAATACGAAAAGCCATCACTAGCGAACCAATAATAAGAAAAGGTCCCCTGGAACATAGACGTATAATCATTGCGACAGCCAATTGTATCTGAACGACATCATTGCTCATACGCGTAATTAAAGATGGTGTTCCAATATCATCTATTTCATCATAATCATATGCATTAATAGCTTTATACATATCATTACGTAAATAAGTACCAAAACCTTGTGACGATTTAGAAGCAAAATATTGGCACACGAGTGCACATCCATATCCTACAAATGTCAATAAAAACATCAAAACCCCCATTTTAATAATATAATCTGTATCATGATTTCCGATTCCATTATCAATAATATCAGCAACAATCAATGGTACCAGCAGTTCAAAAAAAGCTTCTATTAATTTAAATATGAATCCAGTTATTGCTTCTTTACGATAAGGCTTAATATATTTCTTCCACATTTGAATACTCCTCTCTTGCACCATTATAAACAAAATGATATTATATGTAAAATATATATTATATATATTTATTATACTTTTTTTATATAGGAGATTAAGATGGAACTCAAACAATTACTTTACTTTAAAACCATTGTAGAAGAAGGAACTATTTCTAAAGCAGCTCAAAAGCTTCATATGGCCCAGCCACCACTATCAATGCAATTGAAGCAATTAGAAGAAGAACTTAAAGCCCAACTCATTATTCGTACGCATCATGGCATTGAACTCACCAATGCCGGAAAACTGTTTTATAAGCGCGCCTTGCAAATTTTATCGTTGAGTGAATTAACAAAAAGCGAAATAATTAACCCAGAAGTGACAATTCTGCGATTCGGAATGACGTCATCAAACCATTCATTAATCAATTATTTAGATAATGAACTTTTTTCTAATATTAAATTATCTTTTCGTATTCACGAAGGTTCAACTTATGAAATGCTTGATCTATTATTAACTCATAATATTGATATGGCATTTGTTCGTACACCATTTGATCAAAGTCAAGTGAAAGCTATTCATTTATGTGATGAACCCATGGTAGCTGTTGGCCAGGAATCGTTTTTTAAACAACCAATGAACTATATGAAAGATTACCATAATGTTCCTTTGATTATTCATCAAAGATATCTTTCATTTATCAGTGACTACTGTCTGCAATATAATTTTAATCCTTTTATTAAATTTACTTGTGATGATTCATGTACTTCTTTATTATACGCAAAAAATGGCTATGGCATTGCCATTGTTCCTAAACGTGCTATTGATTTAATTGATTATCCTATCCATATTGAAGAACTCCTGGATAAGCAACTTTATACATCAATTGTTATTATTCATCGTAAAGATGAAATTTTAGATGAACATCTGCATCAAATTATTTCTGCCTACCTTCATATGTTTACCTTATAAACCATTTGTTATACAAAAATAATATTTTTTATCTGACAATACTAATATCCTAAATATTTCGTAAATAAACGTTTGAATTCTTTCGCTTTTGTTCGGGAAATCGGAACAATCTTACCATTTTTCATATATACCTCATGATAGTCTATTCTTATAATATAATCAAAATTGATAGTAAAACTACGATGAATTTGCATGAAATTATTTTCACATAATTTTTCACGTAAATTTTTCAATTGTTTAATAGAACCATAATGATCACCATCAACGGTATGCAATTTATAATTTTTATAAGATGTTTCTAAAAAAATAATATCTCGAATAGGAATGATAAACACCCCTTTATAGGTCTTAAATGCAATTTTTTTATCCTTGTTGAGAAAATATTTAATCGCACGAGTTAATTCAGCATTAAATATCTTGTCATCAAGAGGCTTACTCATAAATTGAAAAGCATCCATTGCATATTTCTCATTATAATAATCTCCATACTCTGTTATAAAAATTATCAATGTTTCTTTTCTAATATTTTTTATTGTTTTAGCAATATCAAAATCACTCATAACATTGAGTTCAATATCTAAATAAATCAAATCATATCGTTTCGCCTTATAAGCTTTTAAAAAAGTTTTTCCTTCATAAAACAAATCAACATCAAATAATTCCTGTTTATAACGATTAATCCTATTTTGAATATCTTCTAAATAACATTCCTCATCATCAACAACAGCGATGCGCATATCCTATTTCCTCCTTAAAACTCTTTAAATGTTTATGATTGATGGGAAATATTTCTCTAGATTGTAAAATAACATGATTGTCTGTTAAAAAATCAACACATTGAATATTCACAAATATGCTCTGATTCACTTTAATAAAATATTCTTCTAGTAATTTTTCTAAATAACAGCAATTTTTGATAGAAACAACAAAATATTGATTATTGCATGTTACAATAATCATATCATTATAGGATGTTTCTATATATTTAATTTCTTCAAGAATAAAAATATGCTTTCGATGTGTTTGTTTTAAAGGTAAACACCACTTTGATCTTAAATTTAAAAGCCTTTTAATATGCTTACATAAAACATCAATTTCAAAAGGAATCATCAAATAATCTTTAACACCAATACGAATAACTTCATGAAAACGGAAATAATTCTCTCCCACAAAAATAATTCCCGATTCATGATGCCTAACCTTTAATATACGTAACATCATTAAATCTCTATTATCAGCAACTACAGCTATATCTATGATTTGCTTATCATAAAATTCTATTTCCTGTAAACTCATACAAATACAGATTTCTAACGTATTCTTAAAGTAATGCTTTAGTTTCTTAATAACAAGATTAAGATAGCATCTTCGCTGGTCACATAGTAAAATTTTCATTTTTTCCCTCCTCCATCTCTATTTTACTAGAGAAAGTATCAAAGGTCAGTACATTTTTGTCCCGAAAATGTACATTTTTATGCTTATATTTCAATAACTTTTTGATTATAGCAAAAAAATATGAAAATTTGGTTGCATTTCGCAAGAATTTTACCCATTGCGAATTAATATGTTGTATAATAAAATAAAAGGTGGTGAAAGCATGAGCACAATCGGTGAAAGATTAAAGATATTACGTAAAGAAGCTGGTCTATCTCAAAAACAAGTTGCAGAAACATTAAAAATGTCAAAACCTATCGTTTCTCAATATGAATCAAATCAAAGAAAACCTTCTTTAGGAAAATTAATTCGTTTTTCACGTTTCTACAATGCATCATTAGATTATATTTGTGGTAACGTTGATGAAAAGGGTGAATTATTA
The DNA here is from genome assembly GCA_021201655.1 of Erysipelotrichaceae bacterium. Lineage (GTDB taxonomy): Bacteria > Bacillota_I > Bacilli_A > Erysipelotrichales > Coprobacillaceae > JAJQDJ01. The sequence continues at coordinate 50,737 of JAJQEL010000004.1, forward strand.
GGTGACATTGAAGCTTTATTAGCAACTGACAAAAAATATCAAGAATAGTTGTCCATCAGTAGTTAGTTACAAAAAATAGTATACATTTGTATACTATTTTTTTGCATCTATAATTTTTCTGGATAAGGTCCCTGGGCAATCAATTTTTGAATGCTTTCTTTAACAAAGTCTTTATCTTCTTTATAAGTCACGCCATACCATTCATCATGACTCGTTAAAACATCTACGCTAATTTGACCATCATGTAATAAATCGCCAATAATCGTTGGTAATAAATATTCTGATTTTAAATCTGTTGGATCTAACTTTGATAAGAATTCAACAAATCCACTATCTAAAATATCTAGGAAATCTGGATATAACCCCCACATATTCATAGAAACCACAGATTCCTTGTCTATTTCCTTACCTTCACTTATGGCTTTGCCATCAATATGTTCAATATTATGAGTTTCTTCAATATCAACAAGCTGTCCATTCGCCACTTGACAAACACCTCTAGTTACACCACCATTATCACTTAAAGTATTCTTTAAAATAAAGCCCACCATACTTGCCTTTAAGCCATTTCGCGATGTATCTGCTGTTAAATACTCATAAGCAACCTTATAAGCTTCCTTGCCATAATAATCATCAGCATTAATAACTAAGAAAGGTTCATGAATCAATCCTTTACAAGCAAGTATTGCTTGTCCAGTTCCCCATGGTTTACTTCTCTCACTAAATGTTTTCTGATATTCTTCAGGAATATTGTCAACTTCCTGAAAGGCATATTCAACATGAACTTTTTGCTTGATTCTTTGACCAATAACTTCATCAAAAACTTCTTCCAGATCCTTTCTTATCACAAAAACAACCTTATTGAAGCCGACACTTAAAGCATCATATATTGAATAGTCCATAATAATTTCCCCATTAGGTCCCATAGCTTCCAGCTGTTTAATGCCACCACCAAATCGACTACCGATTCCAGCTGCCATAACAACCAATGTTACATTTTTCATTTTTTCCACTCCTTTGCCTCATTATAACAATATATTTTCTTGCAAACAACCATAAAATGAAAGAAATCTTCAATACTTTTTGTTATAATGATAAAGGTGATACTATGAAAAAAGCTTTAATTATTGGTTCAACTGTATGTGATATTATTATTCATGTCCACAATTATCCACCAATCAGTGGTGATGAGAATATTATTCATCAGCACATGCAATTAGGTGGATGTGCTTACAACGTTGCACATATTCTGCAGGAATGTGATATACCTTTTGATTTATTTTCACCTGTAGGTAAAGGTATTTATGGGCAATTTGTGAAAGAGCAGTTAATGAATCATCATATTCCTATATTGCTTGAGAGTCAGGATAATAATGGATGTTGTTATTGTATTGTGGATGATAGTAGTGAACGTACTTTTATATGTGAACATGGAACTGAATATTTTTATGAAGAGAATTATTTTAATATTTTAAATATGGATGATTACGATTGTATTTATGTTTGTGGATTAGAAATCGAAGAAAAGTCTGGTGATATGATTATTGATTTTCTCGAAAGAAATAATGATAAAATACTGTATTTTGCGCCTAGTCCTAGAATCAATCATATTGTTAAAGAAAAGATGCAAAGAATCATGAAGATGCATCCTATTATGCATCTCAATAAACAGGAAATATTATCTTTCACGCAGGAAGATGATTTCCATCAGGCATTAATATCATTATATCATCTCACTCATAATAGTATTATTGTGACCTTAGGAAAAGAAGGTTGCTATTATTATGATAATCAAGAAAGTTTTATGGTTTCATCAATCCCACAAAAGATTGAAAGCAGTGTAGGCGCTGGGGATAGTCATATTGGTGGTATTATAAGCTATCAGAAGTTAGGATTTAGCTGGTATGATACCTTAGCTTATGCTAATCAAATAGCGGTTAAAAAATTATCCCAAAAAGCTTTATAATTACGAAAAATATGTTAAGTCATATCAAATTATTGTTTTTCATAAAAAAAAGGGTTAAAATAGCTATGTTCCATTTCATACATTTGGGGATATGGGTGATAGTGGACTTAACTTGACACTCAACATAGTTTAGTGTATGATAGGATTTAGCTAAAAGAGGGGATAATATGGAGGAAAACATGGACGAGAATGTTGAACAAAACGATAAAAAAAGATTTGATCTAAAAGGCTTTTTAGCCAATCATCCAAAAGAGATCAGAATCGTAGGTATTGTGATATTAGTTATCTTAATTATATATTTGATTGGTTGTTTTTATTACAATGATCGTTTTATGGCTAATACAACAATTAATGGTATAAGTGTTTCTAATCAAACGTATGATGAAAGTATTGATAGTTTAGAAACAAGCTTATTACATCAGGAAATGACTTTAACTTTTGTGGATGAGGAAACAGAAACAATTAGTGAAGATGATTTTGGTATAACTTTAAATAGTGAGGCTCCAATTCAAAGTTATATTGATAAGCAAAATGCATTTCTTTGGTTTACTAGTTTCTTTTCTAGTAATAGTATTGAAATCGAAGATATTCTTACTTATGACGAGGAAACTTTAAGTGCATGTGTAGCAAAGCTGGAACATGTCGATACTGAACAAATAGAACCAGTTGATGCTTATGTAACATATGAGGATGATAGTTTCAAAATTGTTGATGAAGTGTTTGGGACAACGATTATTAATGATAATTTAGAATCAATTATTTTTAATTCATTTTCTAATCAAATATTAGAAGTTAATGTTGTTGAAGAAGGTGGCTATCAAGAACCTGAATTAACAGCTAATGATGAAATTATTACTAATCTCTATGATTTAGCTACAACTTATTGTAATGCCTCTATTACCTATTCAACCATTAGTGGTAGTGTTACTTTAGATGGTGGCGATATTATTGAATGGTTATCTATTGATGAGAGTGGTAATTATTATTATGATGAAGATGCATTTAGCGAAGCAGCTAGCGAGTTTGTAAGTGATTTGGCTAGTACGATTAATCTTAAAGGTAAATCAATGACTTTTACAGGAGCTAATGGTACCAGAACTGTTACTTGCAAGACCTATGGTTATACTTTAGATCAGGATGCGGAAGTTGAAGGATTAATTGCTGATATTTTGGATGGCAAAAATGGTACGAGAACACCTGAAGTCAGTGGTGTTCAAGCTTCTTATAGTAATGGTGGTTTAGGTTATACTTTTGTAGAAGTTGATTTAACAAATCAAAAAGCTTATTATGTCAAGGATGGATCAGTTGTTTGGTCTTCTGATTGTGTTTCTGGTTTAGCCAGTGATGCTGATAGAAAGACACCTGCTGGTGGTTATTATATCTATTTTATGCAAAGAGATCGTACTTTAAGAGGTACACAACAAGCAGATGTTACATATGAATATGAGTCATTTGTTAATTACTGGATGGCTTTTAATGGTGGTATTGGTTTACACGATGCTTCATGGCGTTCGTCATTTGGTGGTAGTATCTATCTAACAAATGGTTCTCATGGATGTGTTAATCTACCAGTCAGCAAGGCTGCACAATTATATAGTTATATTAGTTATTATACGCCTGTCGTATGTTATTATTAAAAAAGGGTAACCAAATTTTGTTCGGGTAAAAGTGAGAATTAGACATGGAAATTTT
>JAJQEL010000090.1 GCA_021201655.1 Erysipelotrichaceae bacterium
TGATATTCTGAATTATGAGCGTATGTATTTCCTAAATGAATATACTTTACGAAATTTATAATAATCAATTCACAAAATTAGCCAATTAAAATATTATAAATTTCTTAAAATCTTTAAGTTGATACTACATAGCACCTTCTCTTTTAACAACAGTTATAATTGTTTTAAAGAACAATTTAATATCTAAAGCTAAACAGCAATTATCTACATAATAAAGCTCCATTTGAATTCTTTCATCATAAGATGTATTACTTCTACCATTTGCAGCCCAATATCCCGTTAAACCAGGCTTCACAGATAAAAACTTGTCTTTATAGACACCATATAATTCAACTTCTTCTTCAATAACTGGTCTTGGGCCTATAATAGACATATTGCCAATAAGAATGTTTAATATTTGAGGTAATTCATCTAATGATGTCTTTCTTAGTAGATTTCCTACTTTAGTTATTCTTGGATCATTTTCAAGTTTAAAATTCATATTCCATTCTTCTTTTTGTTCAGTGCTTAATGTTTCATAAAAGTCGTCAAATGTTTTGTACTTTGTAGTCATGCTTCTAAATTTATAAACTGGTAAAGGTTCACCATGAATCCCTACACGCATATGTTTATAAAATACAGGCCCTTTGTCTTCAACTTTAATAGCAATAGCAATCAACAAAAAAATGGAGATAACAAGATTAAACCGCAAAATGAAAGTACGAAATCCAATAATCTTTTTATAGCAAAGTAAAATTCTTTATTGCTACTTTCAACATAGATAATTTGATCATCTTTATTAACGTCCACTTTACCTCTCTCCATTCTCATAGACACAATCTCATTTCTGATTCCAAATATATAACACGATAAGCATCATAACAAGTACCAACAATCATTGTCTTCTTTGCTAAAATATCTCTTAGTATGATACGTAAGCCTCTATTAAGTAATATAGATATCATAAACATAAATAGGTCTATCATTATGATATTCAATAAATACTTCATACTAGGATATATAAATATGAAACCTATAATAATACAGATTGCTAATACTTTTAATAAAGCATTCATTTCATCCCATATAAGTGTTGATTGAACACTATAATGCTTAAACATAAAACTTACAAAAAACCATACAGCACCTATGCGTTTTAGTAAATAATTAGGAATCCCAAACCAATTTGAACATAATATAAATAGGCTGATCTCAATGATAAATAAAGCTATTGAATATATATTTTCTTTAATATTCACTCTCATAATGAAATGAAATCCTCCCCTACAATCATTACGTTCGAAACGCATTGTAGCATAGTTTATATTATTTGACAACATTTTTCGCGAAATTACTTAAGATTTTCTTAAGAAATTCACAGAAAATTTGGTTATACCTATAGATTTAAAGAATATATTGAATTATTGAATACTTTTTTTATCATATATTTTCATATGTTACAGTGATTCTTCCTTTATGTTTTTGATATTTGATCATCATTGTATACATGATACAATATAATATTAATGCTGCAAATATACCTACAAATGCTCCTGAAGTATCAATAAGACAATCTACAAAACTAGCTCCTCTACCATCTACAAATAATTGATGAAACTCATCTGTTAATGCATATAAGAAACATAACAATAAAGATAAAAACATTCGTAAACTCATTTTCATATTAAAGGTAAATAAAACGACCATCACATTGATGCTAAGAATGAAGTATATACTCATATGGGCTAATTTTCTAAAGAATAACTCAATATAAGCATAATGTGATGGCGATATAGCAATTGTTAAGTCTTTTCCTGTGAAATAGTATATGGCTTTATTAAATAAGGTTACACAAGCACTACTTAGACCATGTGAAGAAGTACCTGTATCCATAGAGAATCTAAATATGACAATCATCCATATTAATGTCGTAAATATTGCTATTATTCTTAGTCTGACTTTTACTTTAGGGTTCATATATCATGCCTCCTTTATGGAGGCATTATACATTTTATAAATCAAAATTACAACTATGAGTAATGAATCATATGATTTGTTTTTTATGATTATTTTACTTATAATATGTTCGAGGTGATAACGATGGAGAAAATAAATAATGTTGATGTTGAAGTTATCAATGGTGAGATGGATGATAAAGAAGTTTTGGCTTATATTCATTATCTTAATGATAAGTTTCCTAATGAACAATTAACAGAGCTTACTTTAACTATTGATGGTGATTATGTAGATATGCATTATCATCTAAAACCTAGACAGTTTGAAAGAATTAGAAGGATTACAGGTTATCTAGTAGGAACATTGGATCGCTTCAATGATGCTAAAAGAGCTGAAGAAAACGATAGAGTGAAACATCAAATATAATGAAAAGGAGTTAGCGATAACTCCTTTTGTTTATTCATTGATACTTTCATCACTAGATGATTCTTCCTGATCTTGTGAATCAGTAGTTTCAGTATCTTCACTTTCTTCACTATCTTCGCTGCTTGTTTCATCTTGGATTTCCGTATCTTCTTCAACTTCTTCAGTTTCTGTCGTTTCTTCAACAGTTGTATCACTATCTTCTACGCTTTCGCTAGTGTCAACTTCTTCACTTTGTGTTTCTTCAATTTTTTCTTCACTCACTTCATCAGTATCATTACTATTAAAAAATCCTGAGAAAAAATCAACAATAGCATCCCAAATACCACCAAAGAAATTTTTTACTGTAGCAAAGAAAGAATCTGTATCAATATCGATACCAAGTTTATCATAGATAGCTTGTGCTTGACTTTTTAGACTATCAATATCTAAATCAAGATCACTTATCTTTGCTAGTAATTCAGCAAGTGCTTCTTGCTGTTCATCAGTAAGTGATATATCAAACTTTTCTTCAGCCAAGTCAATAGCTTCATTAATCTCTGATTCAGACATATCCTCCTGAGCTACTTGTTCCTTCAAATAAGCTACCAAAGCTTCAGCATCATCATTATCCTCAGCAATATCACCAGTAACAACAATCTCATTCAATGCGGCATCAACATTCTCTTCATCAACATCTTCATCCTGCATAGCAGAATAAGCTTTAATAACACCAATCAAGGCTGCTGTACCAGATATATTCATAGGTCCTGCTACTATAGCAGAAGCATCTGTTATACCTGCTGTTACCATCGCATTCTCATACATTTCTGAAGTACAATAAGTAATGTTTTTAGTTGTTACAGTGACACCATCACCTTCATCAGCGGCAATCACAACAACCGAAGAAAGTGCATGAGTACCAATGGTACTACTAGATAAATAACTATCTAGATATTCATGTTCCTCTTCATTGGTTACATATGTAACATTGTATTCATCAAACCTATCTTCATCAATACCAAGTAGGCCTAATACTGTTGTTAGTTGTGTAGAAGATAAATCTGCACCTAAAGAAAGATAAGGTTTATCACTTTCACTAACAACAACTTCATCTTCAGATGTTTCAGTATCATCAGCATATACAGCTGACATTGGTGCCAGCAATGTCATACACATTATTAACGATAAGCCGCTTATAAAAAGTTTCTTACTTATATTCAAAACATACATCTCCTTTTCTTATAGATATTCATCTATTATAAAGCGTTTTTAAAAATAATCAATATTTCATTAAAATAATTATATGAATCAATTGCAATTTGAGATTTGGGAATTTTTAATGAAATTCATTATATATCATTGTATTTAAATCTTTTATTTGTTATTTTATAATAAGGTGATAAAAATGAAGTTAAGAGAGTTACTATTACAATATGAAATACAAAATGAATTATCTCATAAAGAGGTTGCTGATATAGTTGGTGTATCTTTATCGACTTATTATCGTTGGATTAGTGGTGAGAGTACATTATTAAAGCGTAGGAATATAGATAGGTTATCAGAGTTATTTGATTGTGATATTGAGCTTGTGATTGATGAAGGTGATAGAGTTAAGCCAATATTAGGTAGAGTGAAGGCTGGATATGATTTATGGGCTGATCAAGATATTGAAGGTTATATTGAATTAGGTCAAGCTGAGGCTAGGAAAGGTGATTATTTCTTAAGAGTGACTGGTGATTCTATGGAGGGTTCCCATATTTTTGATGGTGATATAGTTTATGTACAACAGTGTAGTGAGGTTGATTCAGGTAATATTGCTGTGGTATTGATTGGAGAAGAAGCAACTATTAAGAAAGTGTATTTTAAAAAGGATCTGATGATATTAGAATCATCAAATCCTAAGTATGAATCTAGGTGTTTTACTCCTGAAGAGGTAGAAGAGTTACCTGTTAGGGTTATTGGGTTGGTCAGGTTTGTAAGAAGAGAGTTTGTGTAAAAGACAAGAACAAGAAATTGTTCTTGTTTTGTTTATATTGATTTTATATCTAATTAAAATAAGTGTCTATTTCTTCCTCATTTTTAAGTAATTGATTCTCTGAAACTCCCAAACTAATTGCTAATTCAATCGATCCTTTTAAGGCAATACTATAATTTGGGGAAAAGGCTTTCTCTAAAAGTTTATAATATGTTTTCAATTCCTTTTGTAATTTTTGAATATAGGAATCTAGTTTTTCATCAAGATATAAATCATATTCTTGTAATTCCTCAAAATATTGTTTAATTAATTTCTGCTCTTTCTTTGAAAGATTATCCTTTGCAATTTCATAGACAAATGTTCCAACTGTATTACCAATTACTGCACCTAAAATTGGAACAGGAATTACCACTTCTCCAATTACAGATGAAAGTGCACTTACTGATACATCAACACATAACACTTCAGAGTTTAATAGAAATTCTTCTTGTGTAATAATTCCATTTCTATATTTGTAAGCTTCATTTGCAATGCCAAATGAAGCAGTACATAAAGAACTGGCTACTGCAGCAGGAGTAGCTGTATAATTCGATAATGCATAAATTGTAATTCCTCGAGCCCCGCCTTTTAAGGTACCTATTCCACTATCTCTTGAAATCTCTATCCAATCATCCATAGTGAAATCTTTGAAGGCCTTTCCATACTTTCTTTTTTTTATAATTCCTTTGGTTAGCGTCATCCCACCCTCAAGAGTAGCTGATACTGCAGTAACTTGTACTCCTTGTTTTAAGGTAGGCATACTCTCCTTGTACAATTCTTTGCGAATTGTTTGATTAATTTCTTTTATTGAATCTTTTTCAATATTAACAGTTTCTTCAATTTGGCTTCTTTGAACATCGTTATAGCTTAATTTTGACGGCTCAATATCAGATAATTTAATTTTTTCATTATCAAAAAAGTCATGTACTTCTTTCCACTGCTTTAAAGAAAACTCTCCGTTACTTGTAGGCGTTTTATCGGCTTGTTCTTTTGAAATAGATAATAAATACTTTATTTTTTCATAATGATCGGAAGGTATTTGATATTTTCTTCCATTTTGAAGAAACCAAGGATAGTCACTATAATGCTGCTTAATTGCCTGTAATGATAAATGATTACCAGAGTTTACAAACTTTTGCTGTATTTCTACACCATCACGAATAAGATCAATCGCTCCATTATCATTTACCCATTTATACTTGGGCATTTTTCCTAAAATCTGTTCTCTAGCATTTCCAACACCACATTCAGCAACTTCAGCAATAAAGCCATGCATACCCTTAATACCACCTCGATTACGTTCAATAATAGTTTTATTAATTTCTTCCATTGTTAAATCTAGTGTATCTATTGCATCATAAAAATTAATATCTTGACTGTGAAGTCCTTCAACTAACCTGTCCAATCGAATTCGATTTAAATAATTTATCCATGAAGCAATAGCTTGCTCTTCATTTCTATTTACTACCTTTTTAAAATTCATTAATTATCATCCTCTATTGTTTTTTCAAGCAAAGCTGACAATGATCTTGTATTATTTACTAGTATTGCTAATTTATCTTTATCATCTGAGGTAAAAGTTGAATAATCGTCAAACTTATATTTCAAACAATCATGCTTTTGATTGAGAAGCTCAATATAAATAGAATTAGTCTGTATACTAATTTTTTCAATTTTTAATTCAACTTCCTTAAGTTGCTCAGTAAATCCTTTCATTCTTTTAATTTCATCACGTTTGTTCTCTTGAATTTTAAAGCTTTTATTAATCATCAATATTACATTTGTAAGTAATGATGTTCCTGCAATTCCCCAACCAATAGGTCCTGCTAAAGCCAATAAAGCTTGCCCAGCAACAATTCCACCACCGCCAGCGGCAAGAGTACCACCACCTAACCAAGCTAATGCAGCATTTGTTGCAGCAGCACCACTCAATGCAGATATAGCAGTACCTGTTGATGCTGTACCAAATGTAGTTGCAACCCACATTGCTACAGATGGAGCGATTCCTGCAACTGCTCCACCTGTAGCTACACCTGCTCCAATACCAATAGCCCCTTTTTCTAAGTTTATTTTCTGCTTTTCAGCAAAGTCTAATGTAGTCTGGAAATTATTTTTTTTCACTTTTATAGTGTTTAATTCTACATCAAAAGATTTAGGTTTCTTGGCTATACTATTTACTAAATTCTCAACATCAGAAATAAGACACAAAGATTTTTTTCGTGTTTCAAGAAGTTTTTCGCCAGAAACACTAAGATTTTGATACTCTAAATCATAACTTTTTTGTGCACGTTCAAGTTCTTTATCTAATACTTCTCTTGAACTCAAAAAAACATCTTCAGTTTCTTCGATAATAACTGCGAAGGCTTTATAATCTGACTTAATCGGAACCTTTTTTGAATTACAAAAGTCTACATATGCAGTATAATTGTTTTTATGAGTCTCAAATTCTTTTTTAGTAGATTTAGTAAATTTTTTATCATACCATTTTATCGTCTGCCTTGATACATAATATTTTTCGTGCATTTCATTAATTGATTTAATATCAGGCTGTATTTCTTGCCACTTTCTATTGGCTTGTATTTTCCAAATAAACTTTGTTTCTTTATTTATTACATATATACCCAAAGCACAAACTGCTAAAATAAAGACTATGGTCAAAAAGTCCATACCTAACCACCCCTTTCATATCATAAAATTTTCTTTAGAATTTACCTTTTTATATATGTCAATTTCACATCATATTTCAATTCATAGGTCTGATTTATAATTTATTGTATTTTACTCCACACCTAATTCTTTAAATATAGCATCTTCTATATAATTCTATAAAATATAATCACTGTAGCAATATCAACAGCAGAAACCATTGGTAATAATATCCTTGTTGCACCACTATCTAACGAAAACTGTAAAATATCAACCATATTCATTATCCATGAAATTGTACCACCAATACTAAAATCACCAAATACAACTCATGATACAGTAGGCTTCCTTAATCCACTAGAACACATACCTATTAATACAAGCAATGACAAATGATCTGTCATAGCAGCTACATTAAGACTTTGTAGATTCTATACTTATAAATTTTAATAATACATCTAACCACTCTTTTTTTCAAAATACTATCTTTCATTCATTAATAACTTTACTTAAATCAAACGATGCCATTTGTATTGATTTAAGCTTTCTAATAATAATAGGTAAAGCTTTAGGCTCATCTTCAAAAAATAAATATTCAAAACTTTCTATTCTATATATATCAGCATATCAATGGGCTTTAAAATATGCTAGATATTATTTTTTATAACTTCTGAAAGCAGTATAGACTGTTCCATGATTTCAATATGATCTTCTTTGTCCAAAAATACTTCTAATTCTTCTTGATTCTTAAATAACATAGTACTGTTATACATTTTTTTATCTTCTTTATCCTCTACAAATAAAATATAATTATTACCACTCTCATTATATTCATAATCTCTAGCAAAATTATTGAAAAAACACTTATAAGAAATAACCTTAATATTATTATCTAATATCTTATATTCTAATTCATCACAAAACTCCATGCAATAATTAGCATTTTTATTTTTAATTAAGCTTTGAATATATTCTTCAGAACATATTTTCGCATCATATGTAAAACTATCAATCTTATTATTATTTTTTACAGGTACTTCTTTTATTAAAGTTTGATACAGATAGTAAATGTTCATACAACTCTTATCATCAATGACGGTG